>JAGPHL010000193.1 GCA_018055515.1 Anaerolineae bacterium | reverse complement strand
CGACGCCTCAGCACCGGCGCCAGGGCTTCGCGCTCCTCCGCATCGAAGAGCCGCAGGCGCCAGATCGCTATGCCGTAGACGAGCAGCGCCCCGACGAGGGCGGCCAAACGGCTCACCGGCAGCAGCAGCGCGACGAGCGGCGCGGCGCAGGCGACGGCGGCCAGCGGTTTCCCCACCAACCCCCACCAGTCGAGGCGCCCGATCTGACGCTGCAAGCCGATGACGAAGGGGACGAACAGCATCAGTTCCGCGGCGGTGTGCAGCAGCGCCGATGCCTGATAGCCAAAACGCGGCATCAGCAGCAGGTTGGCGATGAGATTGAAGCTCAGCGCTGCCAGGTAGGCGCGGGTGAGATAGCGCTGTTGGTTCAGAGCGATCAGCACGTATTGGGTGAGGCTGTTGATCCAGCCGATGACCATGGACCAGGCCATGAGTTGCAGCGCGATCATCCCGCCGGGAAGGTATTCCGGGCCGCCGAGCAGCAGGACCAGCTCGCGCGCGCCCAACGTCGCCACTATCGCCGCCGGCAACACCAGCAGCATGAGGATTTTCACCCCCAATCGGAAGAAGCGCACGAATCCGGCGCGATCCTCCACCGCCTTCCGCGAGATGATGGGGAACAGCGCCATGGTGAACATGGCGGGGATCACGTTGAGCGCGTCGAGGTATTTGTAGCCGGTGCTGTAAAGCCCCAGGATCTCGTTCCCCAGAATGGCTTCCATGAGCGGCACGTCCACTTTGAAGAAGAGCGTGGCCAGGAGATGGTTGACCATGAGCGGCCAGGATTCGCCGAGCATCTGCCGGCGCAGGGCGCGCTCCGGCGCCGCGCGGAGCGCCGTCACCGAGGGGCCGGGGAGGTGCAATTCTGGAATCTGCCGCCACGCGAGTATCCCCAGAATTGCCAGGGTGATGATGTTGGTGGCGATGGAGGTGGCGGCCAACCCGACGATCCCGAAACCGGCGAGCAGGACGCCCGTTCCCAGGCCCACTTTGATGAGCGTGGAGACGGTCGTCACCGCGGCGGGGAATTCGGCTTTCTCGTAAGCGTAGAAGAGCGCCGAAAAGCCCGTGGCTATGGAGCTGGGAAGCAGTCCCACATACAGCAACGCCAGCGCCAGCAGGGCCGTCTGCGCCGCCGGCGTCGTGAGTGCGGCGATTACCGTCTGACGCAAGGCGATGAAGCCTGCCAGCAGCGGCACCGCCAGCACCGCCAGGCCTATCCGCAGGAGCGAGGTATTGGCCAGATAGCGCCGCGCCTGATCCCGATAGCGGGAGACCTCGCGGGTGAGATAGGTGTTGAGGCCGAAATTGGTGATGATGTCGAACCACATGAAGATGCTGATGGCATAGTAGTACTGCCCCGCATTGCCGGGGCCGAGGATGCGCAACATCAGCGCCGCAAAGGCGAAATCCACCAGGCGGTTGAAAAGGTTGAGCGCGATGGGCGCGATGCTGTTCTTGGCCAACCGCTGGGTCGTGGAAGCGTTGGCGTCCTCCCGGTACAGCCGTCGCCAGCTCCACGTCACCGCCAAAAAGATCACCATCATGCCGGCGAGGAAGGAGCTGAAGGCGCCGAATTTCACGCTGTTGGGCGTGTAGCGGAAGCGCACGGTCCACGCGCCGGGGGCGAGCCGCACGCCGCGGAAATTGCCCGCCACGCGCGCGATAGGGACTTCCGTCTCGGTATCCTCCGCCGCGCCCTGAGCCCGCACGAACGCTTTCCAGCCGGGGAAGAATGCATCGCCGAGGACGAGCCAGGCCTCCTCGCCGACGTTGGCGTCCACCACGACCTGATTCAGCCCGTAGGAGGTGATCACTTGCGGTTGTGGCTCGCCGGCTTCGAAGGCGCGGGGCCACGCGCCGGGCGCCGGGGCGCTGCCACTCCACGCTTCTTCTGCCGCTTCGATGATGACGTAGAAGCGCGGATCGTAAGTCTGGATCGCGGTTCCCACCGCCTCCGCGTCGGGGACGACGAGGGTGGCGCTCTGCGGCAAGGTGAAGGCGCGTGGCATCACCGTGAGGTTCTCGTAGACGCGCAGCGTTCCCTGCTCGTAGACCAGGCGGTATTTGGGCAGGGGGATTTCCTCCTCGGTGACGATGTACTTGACGTTGAGGAGGTCGGTGAGCGGGCTATCGAGGCTGGAAAATTGGGTAAAAGGCGCGATGCGGTTGTAGAGCAGCTGCCCTTGCGGCTCGATCCAGTTCATGTAGCGGACGTATTGCGCGGAGAAGGTGCTATCGTAGCCGCGCACGTCCTGGAAATCGAAATACATGCCGGTGTTGGCGTCGAAGACGCGCGACCCGTGGGGATCGAAGCTCGAAAAACGCCACACGCCGGTGTCCTGACGCAGAAATTCGACCACGGCCGGCGTGACGCTCAACGGGGCGGGATCCGCCTGCGGATTGAAACCCCAGCTGAAGCTGAGCAGGTCCACGATGAGGACGACGACGGCCAGCGCCTCCCAGAGGGGTCGCCGTCCCAGCCGGCGGGGCAGGAAAATGGGGCAGCGCGAGAGGCGCAGCACGGCGCCGGTGACGATCAACAACAGAGCGGCTTGCTGAATCCAGCGGAACTCATAGGCGTAGAAGGTGCGCGCGTCGGGGAAGACTTCCGGCGCTTTCGCCAACGCCCAGAAGAGCCGCGTCACCCACGGCTCGATGCGGGGGAACGCCAATCGCGAGGCCCACAGTCCCGCCAGGAGGACGCCGCCGCTGCCAAGGAGCCCCCATCCCAGCCAGCGCACGGCGCTGGAGAAAGCCCCTTCGCCCTGGGCAGGTTCCTGGGACTCGTCTGTCGGCTTCCGTGAGGTGGACACTGCCGTCGCGCCGAGGCCCGCCAGCGCCGCGATGGCGACTGTGAGCGGGAAGACCCAGCGGAAGGGACTGTGGGATTGGTTGAGCAGCGGCAGGGCATAAACGAGAGCGTAGACTGGCGTCCCGAAGATGCAGCCCAACGCAAACAGGGCCAGCAGCGTGAAGAAAGGGATGTAGGGCTGGCGGAAGAACTGCCGCACGCGCTTCAGAAAGCGGCGCCCGATTCCTTCGCCGGCCGCCGACCCGCGAAACGCATCCAACACGGCCAGCAGCGCCAGCGCCAGCGGAAGCAACCCCACGTAGGCGCCGCCTTCGACGTAGTTCTTGATGCCCCAGTCGAAGGCGCCGACGGGATTGCCGTAGGCGTTGAGCGTCGCCCGAATCGTCTCGCCCGTGAAAATGTCCTGGAACGCGCGATGGGTGGGATTCCCGAAGAAGTTGGGGATCAAAAAAGCGAGCACCTGCCGTTTGGGATAAGCCCAGCCCAGCACGTCTTGCAGGGAGACCGCGCCCTGGCGGAAGCTGGCGCCCACCACTTCGTACAGCGGCAGATATTGCACGGCGCTCAGTCCCAGCCCCAGCACGACGCTGAGCGCGACGCTGAGCGCCGGGGCGAGCACCTCGGCGCGCCACGCGGGCCTGGGCAGCGTCGCCAGACGGTAGAGCACGCGGTAGCCCACGAAGGCGGCGAGCACCAGCAGGGCGAAATAGGCGATTTCGGCGTGACCGGCGAGCAGCTCCAGCAGCAGGGCGAGGGCGCCCAGCAGCGCCCAGGGCAACGTGCTGCGTCCGAAGCGCAGGAAGGGGGCGCGGCGCAACGTCAGCTCCGCCAATGCCAGCAGCAACGGCAGCCACGAGGCCGCTGCGATGATCATCGGATGGACGACTGAGACGACCAGGAAGCCGCTCAGCTCGAAGGTGAGGCCGGCGAGCAGGCCGCCGAGGCGATTGGCGCCCAACACGCGGGCGAGCACGTACATCCATATCCCCGCCAGTCCCAGCTGCACGACGATGAAGACGCCGTAGGCCTGAGGCAGCGGCAAGAGGTGGAAAATGACCCGCAGCGGATACAGGCCCATCGCCTGGCCGTTGGCGAGGAAAGGATGCCCGGAGAAGATGAAGGGGTCCCACCAGGGGATCTCGCCCTCGGCGAGCGCCCGGGTGATCAACCGTTGCCAGGGGTAGTTCTGCAGCACCAAATCGCTGAGGAGGGGATTGTGCGGCGGCGCCGCCGTGGGTGCAGCCGAACGAAAGGGCTCGAAGAGCGTGAGGGCGTCGGCGGGCAGGAGCGTGCTATCTCCCCCTACGACCGGCGCAAAGAGCAGCAGCGGCGCGAGCAACAGCAGCAAAACCGGTCCCACATGCGATGCCAGAGTGTTCTGTTTTTGTGTCATCAGTCTCGTGCGATCATCAAGGATTGATTTTGGCTCAAACAACAAATCCAGGGTAAGCCCCTGGATTTGTTGCGCCGGCTCGAAGGTTACTCTTTGGACGGCCCGAACAAGGTCTGCCGCACCAGTTCCAGATCGTCACTGGGCGGGAGTTGTTCGGCGTTCGCGAGATGGACGTCAAACTCAATTTTGGGCAGGGGCGTGCCGTCTTGCAGGACGCCGCTGTCCCAATCCTGGTAGGGATAGAAGAACGAAATGGCTTCGTGCAGGCGCTGATATAACCGTCCCATGACCAGGTATTGTTGCGCTGCAGGGGCGCTGAGCACGAAGTCGTAGGTGCTCAGGTGTCCGACGAAGACGTCCTCGGGCATAATTTCCGCCACGGTATTGCGGAGGATCAGGGCGACGGCTCGCAGCACATCATCGTGGCTGACAAAGCCGTAGGCGTCGCTGAAAGCGCGCATCCCCTTGATGCGCACTCCTACCAGGAGCAAGTGCGGTTGCTGGCGGAGGCGGTGGACCTGCTCTTCGATGAGGGTGCCGGTCGGCAGGCCGGTGAGCGGGTGCAGGACGGGGTTGGCGGTGCTGCGGTGCAGGATGTTGCGCACGCGATAGCGGACTTCCTGGACATCAAAGGGTTTGGTGAGATACTCCACTGCTCCCAGCTCGAGCCCGGTCAGCCGATCCCGGCGCTCGTGGCGTTCGGTGAGAAAGATGATGGGGAG
>JAGPHL010000192.1 GCA_018055515.1 Anaerolineae bacterium | reverse complement strand
CAAGGGTAGCGGCAGGTTACATCAGGCGCGCGTTGGGGGCGATATCCAGGTCGAGGTTGCCGCGGACGCCCGCCTGAAAGCGGCGGCTGCCAGCGGCGGCAATCATCGCCGCGTTGTCGGTGCAGAGAATGGGCGGCAACATGAAGACCGGGACGCCGGCGCGGCTGCGCATCGCCGAGCGCAGGGCGGTATTGGCCGAGACGCCGCCGGAAAGCGCCACACAGGCCGCCCCGAACTCCCGCGCGGCCTGCGCCGTCTTCACGGCCAATACTTCGACTACGGCCGCCTGGAACGACGCCGCCATGTCCGCAATCAGGCGCAACGGACGAGGGCCGTTGTAGCGGCTGAGAGTGCGCAGCACTTCGGTCTTCAGCCCGCTGAAGCTGAAGTCAAAAGTCCCCGGCAGCCAGGCGCGGGGAAAGTCGAACGCGCGCGGATTGCCGTGCTGCGCGGCCTTCTCGATGGCCGGCCCGCCGGGATAGCCCAGGTCCAACATCCGCGCCACCTTGTCGAAGGCCTCTCCCGCCGCGTCATCGAGCGTGCTGCCGATAGGCTGATACTGCCCGTGATCCCGCATCAACACCAGCTCGGTGTGTCCCCCCGAGACGATGAGCGCCAGCAGGGGGAAGGGAGGGCTGCCGGCAGTCCCTTCGGCATTGAGCCAATGAGCGTAGAGATGTCCCTCCAGGTGATTCACGGGCACGAGGGGGAGATTACGTCCCAAAGCCACGCCCTTGGCAAAATTCAGTCCCACCAGCAGGGAGCCGGGCAACCCCGGCCCGTACGTCACGGCGACCGCGTCGAGGTCTTGCCAGCCGAGATGCGCCTCCTGCAGGGCAGTCTCGACCACCGGCACGATGGTCTCGATGTGCGCGCGGGCGGCCAGCTCCGGGAAAACGCCGCCGTAGGGAGCGTGCAATTCGATCTGCGAGGCAATGACATTCGAGAGGATCAGCCGCCCTTCCTCCACTACCGCCGCAGCGGTTTCATCGCACGAGGTTTCAATCCCCAAAATTCGCAACGCCATAGTTCAAACGTTTTCACCCCATCGGAATGACCAGATCGTAAGGGAAATCGGTGAGGTTGTGCACCGCGCCGGCCTCGTCAATCCACAGCACATCCTCCAGCCGACAGCCCATGCCCTCGTCCGGGTAATACAGCCCCGGTTCAGCGGTGAAGACGTGCCCCGGCCGGAGCAGCGTCTTCTCGCGGAAAAACGGCTCCTCATGAACGTCCAGCCCCACCCCATGCCCCACCGTGTGCACGTAGCCGGACAGAGTCGTCGGATCCTCCTCGATGGTGAGATGCCCGCGCTCACGGTAGCAGGCGCAGGTCAACGCCTGATAGCGCCGGGCTTCCGCGCCGGCCTCAACCTGGGAGATGACGCTCTCCAGGCACGCGCGCGTGTCGTCGTAGAGCCGCTGCACGGCCGGCGGCGCATAGCCCAGGCAAAACGTGCGGGTCATGTCGAAGAAATAGCCGCCGCCCGCCTCACGCGGGAAGATGTCGAAGACGATGCTCTCCCCCAACCGCATCGGCGCCGTCAGTGTGCCCTTGCTGTGCGGGATGCCGGCGTCGCGGCCGGTGGAGAAGATGAAACCTTCGGGATCTTCCAGGTCTTGTAAAGCGATCTGCCGGCGGATGAAGGCGTGCACGTCGCCGACGGTCAGCGGCGCCCCATCGGCGCGGCGGAGGGTTTCATCCGCGGCGACGGCGTGTTGCTTCAAGAAGGCGAGGGTCGCGTCCACCACCCCGGCGGTACGACGTCCCGCCTCACGGATACGGCCGACTTCGGCGGCGGACTTGGTAGCGCGCGCTTCATCCAACACCGTGCGACCGAACTCCCCCACGACGGTCACCTCCGGCAAGGCCGTATCGAGGGCGCGCAGCAAGCGATAGGCGGCGCCCTGATCCTCCATGCCGTAGAACCCGACATTGCCGCGCACCCCGAGGTCCTCGAAAATGCGCCCGAAGAACGCGACGCGAGCTGCCAGCGCATCTCCGGCGTGCTCGCGCAACAGCTGTGAGTAATTGTACCGCGTCTCCAGGATCAGGGGAACTCCGGCAGTCTGCGCTTCCTCGCGCTCCATGGAGCCCACGATCAAGATCGGCTCGGCGTCCCGCTTTTTGATCCAGATCGCGTGCGAGATCAGCGCCCCATTCAAAAGGTAAATGAGGGGAGGATTTCCGCGCACGAGGCCGGTCACGACCATCGCGTCCAGATTGCGTTCCCGCATCAAAGCATCCAGATCAGTTTTCATAAGATGATCTCCTCTGAAAATCAGCAAATCTCAAAATCACTTGCATGGCAAAGGTAACGCAAACTTCAGGCTGCAGGCCGTGGAAACGTGAGCACCTGAGCACGTAAGCACGTGTGCACGTGAGCACGTAAGTACGTGTGCCCCTCAGCGCTTGCGAAAGATCGAAATCATCACCCAAAATCCCAATCCTATGGCCACAGCGAAGCCAAACCAGAGGACGGCCTGAAGCGTGGTGCTCCCCTGCGAGGCAGAAGGCATGATGATGGCAATGCCGATCGTCATCCCGGCGATGATGAAACTGAACGCCAGACGGGTTATCATGCGATCCAACCGATCAACAATTCCCCTGTCCAGCCCCAGCGGAATCGGCTCGCGGGCGTCTATGCGGGCAAGCCAGCGTGAGGCAGCGCGCGGAAGTTCGTCCAGCAAATCCTCCCAGACCAGGCCCTGGCGCAGGAGCTGTTCGGCGTGCCGGCGGTTGGGCAAAATGTCCTTCAGCAACAGGCGGCGGGCAGAGGGACGCGCAAATCCAAAGATGTCAAAATCAGGAGCAAGCTGCCGCCCGATGCTTTCCATCATCGAAATGACCTTCGCCAACAACCAGTAGCTTGAGGGCAGTCGCAGCCGGTATCGAAAGACGATGGGACGGATCTCGTTGATGACCTCCGCCGCTTTGATGTCGTTGAGGGGGATGCCGGTGTAACGGCGCAATAGCGTCTGAATCTCGCGCCCCAGCTGACGGCGGTCCACATCGGCCGGCGCCGCGCCGATGTGGATCAGCTGATCCACCACTCCCTCCGCATCCAGCTGCGCGGCCATCGCGTAGAGCCGAATGAGATTAACGCGATCCCCATCGCTGAGGACGCCCACCATGCCGAAATCCATGGCGCCGATAGCGCCACTCTTCATCACCACCAGATTGCCGGGGTGCGGGTCGGCATGGAAAAAACCATCTTCCAGAATCTCCTTGACCGACATGCGCGCCGCCTGAGTGGCCAGCTGCTGCAGGTCAAAACCGGCGGCTTTGAGGGCGGCGACATTGTCAATCTTGATGCCGCTGATGCGTTCCAACGTCAGGACGCGCCGGGTCGTGTATTCCCAATACACTTTGGGGATGTAAATGCCCGGTTCATGGGCAAAAGTCTGGCGGAAACGGTCGGCATTGTGTCCCTCGCGCAGATAATCGAGCTCCTGATGCAGCGTTTCGGCAAAATCATCCGCGATGGCCTCAAGGTCGTAATACTCCCCCATGGACGTGTGATGCTGAACGTAGTGGGCCAGGTCCTTGAGGATGGTCAAATCCACCTCGATGGTGGGGACGATGTTGGGGCGCTGCACTTTGATCACGACCTGCTGCCCATCCGCGAGGAGCGCGCCGTGCACCTGCGCCAGAGAGGCAGCGGCCATGGGTTGCTGCTCTATCCGTCTGAACACCGTCTCCGGCGCCGCGCCGAGCTCTTCCGCGATCACCTCCCGCATGATGTCCCAGGGCAGCGGCGGGACTTGATCCTGCAGGCGGGCCAGCTCCGCGACATACTCCGGGGGCAACACATCGGGGCGCGTGCTCAGCACCTGTCCGAGCTTGACGAAAGTGGGGCCGAGCTCCTCCAGCGCCTCCCGGAAATGCACCGGCAGGGACTGCGGCTCAGAAGTGGGGTAGCGACGCCAACGCTGCCGCCAGGTGCGCTCCATGGGCAGCATACCGACCATGGAGCCGAACCCATGCCGCACGAAGACGCTCAAGATGTGCCGGTAACGGCGCAGCTGTCCGATGCGGCGGGTCAAAGGCAGACCGATCACAGCGCCTTCCTATCGCGGAGGAGCTTCGCGGACAGCGGGATTTCACCCGCCAGCACTAACACGGCCAGGCGAAGCCTGCGTAGAGCAGCAAGAGCAGCAGCCCCCAAAACAACACACTGCGCCAAAAAAGATCTCTTGCGAGCAGGACCGAATTGGACGATGGTTGATTTGTTTCAGCTGATGACGTCATGGCAATCGTGTACGTAGATGAAAAAGAGTTTGGGAATTTCGTTGCCCTGTTCACGACGATGAGGGTTGCCCCGGGCTCCCGGGCGCGACCTCCAGGTCAAACGCAGCGTTCAGCGTCGGGAGCAACTCGGACAGGAGCGCCGCACGCTCACTCGAATTGACGCCCTGCAATAACAGTCCCAAATGGTTCTGGATGAGGGCCTTGAGGAGCTGCGTGCGCTCCTGAGGGGAAAGCGCCGTGATCAGCGTAGGCAACAACGCCTCAGTGAGCTGCAACAATCCTTGCGGATCGGCGTTTTGCAAATACTGGGTAGCAAGCCGCAATTTCAGGTCGCTCACGCTTAAGCCGTCGTGTCGTTTTCGGGGGGCGCGGCAGGCGTCAGCTGCGCTTTCAGGGCCTCAATCTCGGCCTTGAGGGCCTCGACGTTGCTGACGGTCGCTACATGCATGTCGGTAAGCGCAGCATCGAGCTCCTCGCGGACGAGCTTGCGGAGCGCACCGCGCTCTTCTTCCCCACGCTTGACCAGTTCATCGGCAAGTTGCGACACCTCGTCGCGGGCAGCATGACCCTCTTTGGCCAGCTCTTCGGCTATCGTTCGCGCTTTCTCGTGAGTCAGCGCCAACAAGCCAATCCCCAACAGCAAGGGACGCTCCAGATGTTCTTTCATCTCGTCAACCTCCTT
>JAGPHL010000191.1 GCA_018055515.1 Anaerolineae bacterium | reverse complement strand
GAACGTAGAAACGTGAGCACCTGGGCACGTGTTTATTTTCGAAGGAGACGCCATGCCGAACAATCCCGAATCCCGACGCGAGGGGCCCGAACCGACGCCCGAGGAACTACCGGCCGCCGAGCCGACGCGCCGTCTGGTCACGGGCCGCGAGACCCGGCCCTTACCCGCTGAGTCGGCTTCGCAGGAGGAGCCGCTCCCCGCGGCGGATTCCTGGAAGCCGGCGGAGATGCGTCCCGTCGAACCGCCGGCCGCCGAGCCGACGCGCCGGCTGCCCGAAGCGGCGGCTCCGGCGGCAGACGCCGATCAGGCGCAGTGGATTCGCATTCGGCCTGACGCGCTCAAGCCGCAAACGCCGCAGCCCCAACCGCCGGCCCCTGCCGCCACTGCGGCCCCGCGCCCGGCGCCAACTTCTCGCGTCACCACCGCACCAGCGCCCGTTCCCCCAAAGCCACCGCAGTTCACGCCGCCCAAATCGGTCGCGCCGGCTCCTACGGGCTCCACACCGCCGCCGGAGCTGACGCCTCCCCACGCGCGGCCCACCGAACGCATGGCGGTCAAGCGTCGCCGCCCGTGGGCCTCGGCGCTGTTGGGCGTCACCCTGGCCCTCGTGGGCCTGTTTCTGGTCGGCCTGATTGTGGCGATCGTGGGCTACATTGTGCTCGCGGCGCAACTGCCGCCGGTGGACGAGCTCCGCGCGCGGGAACCGGATTTCGCCAGCAGCCAGATCTACGCCAGTGATGGCAGTCTGCTGTACGAGATCACCGATCCCAACGCAGGCAAGCGCACCTACGTGCGGATTGATCAGATTGACCGCGACCTGCAGCTGGCGACGGTCGCTACGGAGGATCGCAACTTCTACGCTCACAGCGGCTTCGATCCCTACGCCATCGCGCGCGCCCTCTACTACGCGCTTCAGGAGAAGGAAGTCGTTTCCGGCGCCAGCACGATCACACAACAGGTGGCGCGGAATATCCTGCTGACGCCCGAGGAACGCGAGGGGCAGAGCTATTTGCGCAAGGTGAAGGAGATCATCCTGGCGGAAGAGTTGACGCGCCGCTATAGCAAGGATGAGATCCTGGAAATCTATCTGAACAACATCAACTACGGGAACATGGCTTACGGCGTGGACGCGGCCGCGCGCACCTATTTCGGCGCTTCGGCAAGCAATCTCACGCTGGGGCAGGCGTCGTTCCTGGCGGGATTGCCCCAGATGCCGGCGGTCTACGATCCTTTCCATGGCGGGCTGGATGCGGCGCTCAAACGCCACAAGGTCGTGCTGTCGCTCATGGTCGAGGCCGGCTTCATCACCCAGGCGGAGGCCGACGCGGCGGCGGCGGAGATGGAGGCCTATCAGTTCAGCCAGCGGATCCTGGATCGCATTCCGGCGCCGCACTTCGTCTTCTACGTCCGCCAGCAGGTGGAGGAGGCATTGGGGCCGCAGGCCCTGTATCGCGGAACGGGCCTCCGCATCCACACCACGCTCGACCTCCGGTTGCAGCAGATTGCGGAGGAAGAAGTCCGCAAGGGCGTGACGAATCTGGCGGCGAACAAGGTGAGCAACGGCGCTCTCGTGGCGCTGCAACCGGCGAGCGGCCACATTTTGGCGATGGTCGGCAGCGTGGATTTCTACAACGAGGAGATCGGCGGGCAGGTGAACGTGACCACGCGCTGCCGACAGCCCGGCTCCGCCATCAAGCCGCTCACCTATCTGGGCGCGCTGGAGAAGGGCTGGACTCCCGCGACGATCATCTGGGACGTGCCCGTGGTCTATACCGACACGGCGGGCAACGTCTACCGACCGGTCAACTACACGGGCAAATTCTACGGGCCGACCTCGATGCGGACGGCGCTGGCGAACTCGCTCAACATTCCCGCTGTGAAGACGCTGGATTACCTCACGGTGGAGGGGTTGTTGGATGTCGCCGGGCGGTTGGGCGCGACCTCGCTGGTCTCGCCGCAACTCGAGTGCCCGGACTACCCTTACACGACGCGCCCCACCTACGGCCTGGCGCTGACGCTTGGCGGCGGCGAGATGAAGCCCCTCGAGCTGACCGCCGCTTACGCCACCCTGGCCAACGCGGGCTTGCGGATGGAGCCCACCGGCATCCTGTGGATCGAGGACGCAAATGGGCAGGTCCTCGTGGACAACCGCGAGCGCGAGGGCAAGCAGGTCGTCTCGGCGCAGCTGGCGTACCTCATCACCCACATCCTCTCGGACACGCGCGCTCGCTGCATGGTCTTCGCCTGTCCCAGCGTCCTGGAACTTCCCGGTCGTCCGGCGGCGGCGAAGACCGGCACGACCAACGATTACCGTGATTCGTGGACGGTGGGATATACGCCCGATCTGGCAGCCGGGGTGTGGCTGGGCAACAATGACAACTCGGAGATGGACCGCGTCGCCGGCTCCGGCGGCGCGGGGCCGATCTGGAACGCCTTCATGACGCGCGCGCTGGAGGGTGTGCCCGCGCGCGCGTTCCCACAGCCGCAGGGCATCGTCACCCGTGAAGTGTGCGCCTTGTCTGGCGTGCAACCTTCAAGCGCTTGCACCGAGCGCCGCACGGAAATTTTTGCCCAGAACACTCCGCCCCCCGGCCCGGAGCAAGATTGGTTGCAAGTCGTGCCGATTGACCGGGCCAGCGGTTTGCGTGCTAACGAGTTCTGCCAGCTCAATGTCACTGAGAAGGTAATGCTGGTGCTGGATGTCGTCTCTGATCCGGGCGGCAGGAAATGGCTGCAGGAGTGGGCCGCCGCCAACGGGATTGAGATCGCGCCGACGCAGTACTGCACTACGGGGGAGGGGACGCCGGAAGTCGTGCTGACTTCGCCCGCGAATGGCACGGAAGTGATGGGCGTGGTGGACATTTACGGCACCGTGGTGGTCCCCGATTTCAGCCATTACGAGGTGCAATACGGCGTGAGCAACAATCCGCAGGCCTGGGCGCCCCTCACGGAGCCGATAGGGATGGAGTTGCGCAATGCGCGGTTGGCGGTGTGGGACACCCGGAATCTGCCCTCGGACGTGTACACCGTGCGGGTCATTGCCTTCAACCGTTTTGGGACGGCCTTCGAGGCACGTGTCGTCGTCAAAGTGCTGGCTCCTACGGCGACCCCCACATTGACGCCGACGGCGACCGGCACGCCGACTCCGACCGGCACGCCGACCCTCACCCCGACGCCCACGGAGACGCCGACGCCCACCTTCACGCCGACGCCTACGGCCTTCCCCACGCCTACAGCGTCGCCCACGCTCGAGCCGACGCCGACGTTCACGCCTGAGCCGACGCCGCCGGAAGAGCCTTCACTCACGCCGGAGCCCTCTCCTACAGTGGGATCGTCCTCGCCGTGAGCCATTTGACATGATCGTAATTCATGTTATTATTGCGGCGTGCTTGCGCCAGAGGTTAACCATTTAGAGAGAAGGGGATAGCGCCATCAGTAAGACAAAGTATCGCATCAATCAGCAGATTCGCGTTCCAGAAGTGCGGGTTATCGGGGCCGACGGTTCCAACCTGGGGGTTTTGGCGATTGAAGAGGCTTTACGGGCTGCACAAGAGGCCCAGTTGGACCTCGTGGAGGTCGCGCCAAACTCCGAGCCGCCTGTGACGCGGATCATGGACTTCGGGAAGTTTATTTACGAGCAATCGAAGAAAGAACGCGAGGCTCGTAAATCCCAGAAGCAAGTGGAAGTGAAAGAAATCCAGCTGCGCCCGAAAACTAACGAGCATCACCTGGGGTTCAAGACCAAAAGTGCGCGTAGTTGGCTCGAAGAGGGGAACAAGGTCAAGGTACGGGTGCGCTTCCGGGGACGGGAGATCACCTATCCTGAGGTGGCTTTAGAGCAGCTGGAAGAGATTGCGAAAGAGCTGATGGATGTGGCCGTTGTGGAGCAGGCTCCGCAACTTGATGGGCGTACCATGCTCATGGTCCTGGCGCCGAAGAAAAAGTAGGAGGAAAGTCACGTGCCGAAGATTAAGACCCATAAGTCCACCTCCAAGCGCTTTCGTTTGTCGCGTGGAGGCAAGGGCAAGTTGATGCGAACGAAGCAGGGCAAAAGCCATCTTCGACGGAATAAGCCCGCAAACGTGCGTCGTGCGTATGATGAGATGTTCGTGGTTGAGCACAAGGGGACGCAGACCCGCGTCAAGCGGCTGGCGCCCTATCTGCATGAGCAAAAGTAGAGGTGAGGTGTGAGAACTAAGGGAGGCACTGTTACCCGCCGCCGGCATAAGAAGCTGCTGCGGCTCACTAAGGGGTATTACGGCACACGCCGTCGCCTGTTCCGTCGGGCCAATGAGGCCATGTTGAACGCCGGGATGTACGCCTATCGCGATCGCCGCAATCGCAAGCGCGATTTGCGCCGTTTGTGGATCACGCGCATCAACGCGGCGGCGCGCCTGAACGGCGTCTCTTACAGCAAGCTCATGTACGCGCTGCGCGAGGCCAATATTTTACTGGATCGCAAGATGTTGGCCGATCTGGCGGTGAATCATCCCGCGGTTTTCGCGCAGATTGTGGCGACCGCAACCCAAGCCTGAAGCGTTTGGCATTGAGCGCAAGGGGCGACGTCATGACGTCGCCCCTTTTTGCTGTGAGATGGCGCCGGTGGTTTAGCGTCGTTTGAGGAGCTTGAACAAGCCGATCACGATGCCGGCGACGAGGCCGCAGACCAATCCGGCGCGCAGGTCGAAGAAGACCTTGACGTCGCCGCCGATTTCCCCCGCGAGGGCCACAGCGATGCTGCTGTTTTCTGCCTTCAAGTTTTCGGCCAGGGCGACGCCAATGCCGCCCTCTTTGAGGGTGACGTTCTCGGCGAACGCGATGCCGATGCCGCCTTCGCCGACGTCAATGAACCGCGCCTCCGCCCGTCCGATGCCGCCCTCGCGGAGGCTGATTTTCTCAGCCTGCACCTGTTCCAGGCTTCCCTCGTGTGAGGT
>JAGPHL010000019.1 GCA_018055515.1 Anaerolineae bacterium | reverse complement strand
GCATTGATCTGCGCAAAGACGTCGGCAAGGTGGCCAGCGTCGCCGAGCGGCTCAATTTCTACGAGATGAAGGGTCAGCGCGGCATCGTGCAGTTGCGCTGGGCCACGTTCGGCGCGCCCTCGCAGGTGAACGCGCAGCCTCATCTCGATTCCGACGGCGACATGGTGGGCGCTCACAACGGCAACGTGGTCAACAACGTGGAGCTCATGGCGCAATTCACGGCCGAGGGCATGGTCGTCCGCTCGACAAACGACGGCGAGAGCTGCGTGCACGCCGTGGAACGTTATGTCAACCAGGGCTATGGGATGCTGGAGGCCATCCGCCGGGCTTACCACGATCTGGAGGGCGATTACGCCTTCATCATCGGGCGCGTGGGTGAGGATCGGCTCTACGCCTTCAAGAAAGGCTCCGGCCTGGTAGCGGGCATCGGGGAGGGCGCTACCTACGCCTCCTCCGACCTGCCCTCGATCCTGGCGCTGACGCGGCGAGTGCTGCGCGTGCGGGACGGCGAGATCGTCGTGCTGCGGCCGGAGGGGGTGGATCTCTATCACGTCGAGGATGGACAGCCCATCAAGCGTGAGCCGGAGCTGGTGACCGAGAGCATGGACGCGGTCGCCAAGGGCGGTTATCCCCATTTCATGCTCAAGGAGATTCACGAGCAGCCCGGCGTCGCACGCGAATTGCTGCACCTCTACGACGCCTCCGGAGATATCGCGCCGGTAGTGCGTCGGCTGCGCGAGGCGCGGCATCTCTATCTCATCGGCTGCGGGACGAGCTATCACGCCTGCCTGTTGGGCGCGGTGTACATGGCGCGGCTCGCGGGGCGGCCGGCGATTCCTATCCTCGCGCCGCAGTTCGTGCCCCAGTACGCGCCGACCATCGGCCCACAGGACGTGGGGCTGTTTGTCAGCCAGAGCGGGGAGACCAAAGACGTCCTCAACGCCTTTCACGCCGGGCAACGGCGGGGGATGGGTTCCGTGAGCCTGGTGAACGTGATCGGTTCGACGCTGATGAACGAGACCGAGCACACGCTGCCCCTGGCCTGCGGCTACGAGATCAGTGTGCCGGCCACCAAGACTTTCATGAACCAGGCGCTCGCTTTCCTCTACCTGGCGCTGCGCATGGGCGGCCACAATACCGGGGCGCTGGCGCGGCTCCCGGAGTTGCTGGAACGCACCCTCGAGGCGGTAGAAGCGCCGGTGCGCGCGCTCCAACCCCGCCTGACGGGTCGCAACGACCTCTACTGCCTGGGCTATGGCCTCACCTATCCCATCGCCCTGGAGGGAGCGCTCAAACTCAAAGAGGTGACGTACGCGCACTGCGAGGGGATGCTTTCGACGGAATTCAAGCACGGCCCGCTTTCGGCAGTGGACGAGGGCTATCCCGTCATCTTCGTCGCCGGGCCGGAGGACGTGGGGCTGGCCGTGAGCGGGATCAACGAGGTGGCGGTGCGCGGCGGGCATACCATCGCCATCGCCGCGGCGGACGCGCGCCTGCAGGCCAACGCGCACACCACCCTCGCGCTGCCCGACGCCGATCCCCTGTTCACGCCGCTGCTGGCGACGCTGCCCCTGCAGCTGCTGGCGTATTATCTGGGCGTCGCCCGGGGCTATGATCCCGATTTCCCCCGCAATCTGAGCAAGACGTTGACGGTGGATTGAGCCATGGGCACTAAACCGGCAACGGACGGCAGTCCCGGCGGCCAACACGAAAATGCGAGGCGTGAATAGAAGCCGCAACGGTTCTCTTCTCACGGCTCTCTATTTTCCGAGACGCCATGTGCCGGCGCACAAGTCTGGCGCCAGGTGGCTAGCCGGCGATGGTTGATACTCAATCTTCAAGGGTCGCCAGGAAATCTTGCGTTTTTTAGTCAGTGGCTGAACAATTACCCTGTGAGCCATACCCCGTGCGCAGAGGCTGCGGCGACTCGCCGGTTCGACACGAGCCAACCGCGCCGAAGCGCGTTGTTGGGGACCTGTCAGACCCGGAATTCATTCCGGGGCGGCGGCCAGCGAGTGAACTGAAGTTCGCGCCACTCGCCTTTTCGCTTTCTCGCCTTTTCGCCTATTTTCCGAGGAGGTCTAACAATGGATTACGTAAAGATCATCCAACAAGCCTGGAACACGACCTGGCGTTACAAGGCCCTGTGGGTCTTCGGCATTCTGCTGGCGCTGGCCTCCGCCGGCGGCGGAGGCGGCAGTAATAGCGGCGTGCGATTCAGCGGCATGGGGAACACCGGCGGCGAATGGAACCTGCCCTCAACGCCGGCGTGGCCCGGCATTTCGACGGGACTCATCGTCACGACCGTCGCGGCTCTGTGCGGCTTCATCCTGGTGTTCACCGTCCTCGCGACGCTCGGACGTTACATCTCCCAAACGGCCCTCATCCGCATGGTGGACGAGTACGACGAGACCGGCAAGCAGCGCACGGTGCAGGAGGGCTTCCGGATCGGCTGGTCGCGCAGCGCGTGGCGCCTCTTCCTGCTCGACCTGCTCGTGGGACTGGTCATCGGCGTGGGGTTGGCGCTCATCTTCGTGGTGGCAGCCGCCCCGTTGCTGGTCTGGGTCACCCAGAGCGACGTGCTGCGAACGTTGGGAACCGTGGCTGCCATCGGCCTCATCCTGCTGGCGATTTTGTTCGCCATCGTGGTGGGAACCGTGGTCAACACGCTCCTGCACTTCGTCCGGCGCTTCGTGATCCTGGAAGGGCAGGGAGTTTTTGAGGCCCTCGGTGCGGGAACGACCTTTGTGTGGAAACACCTCAAAGACGTGGCGCTGATGTGGCTGCTCATGGTCGGCATCAACCTGGGAGTCACCTTGCTGATGATCCCGGTCGTCCTGCTGCTGATGACGCTGGGCGGCGTGATCGGCGGGCTGCCGGCATTGATCATCGGCGGACTGATCAGCCTGGTGACCGAGGGTGCCGTGCCCTGGATCGTCGGCGGAAGCCTGGGGCTGCTCCTCTTCCTGGCGGTCGTCATGCCGCCGAGCCTGTTCCTGGGCGGCGTGTATCAGACCTTTGATTCCAGCGTGTGGACGCTCACCTACCGCGAGCTGCGCGCTCTGGAACCCGCGTCAGAGGAGACGCCGGCAACGCCCGCGCTCCCCGAAGTCACAGCGGAGGAGAGCGGCGATCAGGGCCGGCAGGACTGATGCATCATTTCACGGCCATGGCGTTCTTTGGATGAAATTTGCTGGCGCCGTCCCACGGCGTAAGTTCCAAAATGAAATAGGCCAACCAGCATAGCCGACTTTCCCGCCGGAGGACACGGAATGATCTCAGATCCCGACCGTGTCCTCCGTGTTTTTGTATGCCTCCAGTGCGGCCCGCCACTTTTTGACGTTTTTTTGACGCTGCGCCGTTAGACTAAACTTGATTCCTGGAAAATCGGCATTCCGACGCTGTCCCTCGTCCCTGTCCAGAGGGAGAACAGTTCCAGATTCAAGCAGCATCTATCGAAGGAGGGCACATGAAACGGCTACGGACTTTCAGTGGCGTGTTGGGCCTGGCATTCTTGCTGGCCGGATTGACGTATGGCGTGATCTCCCTTGAGATTCCCTTCCTTGCGCCGCGAGCAGTTGAGGCGGCGCCAGCGATTCCTGAGACCGCCGCGCCAGAGAACCTTCCGGAAGCGGAACCGGTCGCCTGCAGCGCGGTCACCTCCGACGGTGGGACGGCCTTCCGCAGCACGTTGCTCGCGACAAAGGACAGTTATGTCACCGACAAAGCGGGGGACACCAACTACGGGACGGCTACCAATCTGAATGTGGGATTGTCTTCACTCCTCGGCACGTACACCTATCGCACCTTCGCGGCATTCAACCTGTCTTCCCTGCCCGCGGATGCCGTGATTCTGACCGCCACGCTCGAATTGTACCGGACCTCTGCCGGTGATTTCAATATCGCGGCGCAAGCGCTCACCCAGGAATGGCACGAGACAACCGTGACCTGGAATGCGCAGCCGACGGCCACGACTGCCAATGAAGCGACGGGCGCAGCTGCTGGCGACTGGTATCACTGGGACGTCACGCAGATCGTGAAGAACTGGTACAACGGTGCATGGACCAACTACGGCCTGCGCCTGGTCCCCTCTGGAATGGGGACAATTCCTTATTCCCCTCACTCTTTTGACTCCCGCGAGGCCGCCAACCCGCCGCGCCTGGTGATCATGTATGTGCGGCGAACAGAGCTGACGGTGCAGGCAGATGCAGGCATCTTCCATAGATATCCCAACAACAACTACGGCACTTCGCAAGATATGTCCGTGCGGGATGATCGCACCGGCACTGGAGCGCACGCCCTGCTGAAGTTTGATCTTTCTGGCATTCCGGCGGGCAGCACCGTGATCAGCGCCTCAGTGGGGCTGCAAGCAGTGTTCAATCGGGCGCAGGCCGGAACCGTGATGGAGACGTTTTCCATCGCGCCGGAAGCCGTGCTTGCCACCTGGCAAGAGAGTGGCGTAACCTGGAATAACGCCCCGGCAACGGCAGGTCAGGGCGATCCCGCGCAACCATGGGAAGGATGGCCTTGGAACTGGTTCGACGTAACCCACATCGCGCAGGCCTGGAGCTCCGGTGCAGTGAGCAACTACGGTATGATGCTCAAACCCGCGAGCGGCTCGGTTGGCAACGCTTTAATTTATACGAGGGAAGGCTCTAGACCGGCGCATCTGATCATCACGTATGGTCCGCCGCCGTGTCACGCGGCCACCGACGTCACCATTAATGGGGCGATAGCGGGTCTCATCGGCACGGCGTATGATTTCACGGCCAACGTCCTTCCCGTAACGGCGACCTTACCCATCACCTATGTCTGGGAGGCCACCGGGCAAGCGCCCTATTCCGGCTCGCAGGCCAGCCGAAATTACACGTGGGCCACGCCCGGAACAAAGGGGATCACAGTCACGGTGAAAAACTGCGAGAGCAGCCTTGTGGGCACCCATCAGGTTGTCATCACCGAGCCGCCGCCCCTCTGCCCACAGCCCCTCACCGGTTTGACCCTCATCGGCCCGGCGGAGGGGGTCATCGAAACGGCCTATGGCTACACGGCGACACCGGTCCCCGTGAGCGCCACGCTGCCCATCACCTACACCTGGGAAGCGACCGATCAGACGTCTTACACCGGCTCACAGGCCACACGCCAGTACACTTGGGCCACGCCTGGACTCAAGACGATCACTGTCTCCGCGCAGAACTGCGGGGGGACAGTCGCGCAGCATTACACCGTCAACGTGCAACCGCGTCCTGACCTGCGCATCACCAGCGTCTGGTATGACCAGGCCGAGGGGCGCGTCTACTACATCGTGCAGAACACCGGCGCGGGGACAGCCCCCGCCGGCCACACGGTGCGGCTATTCCGCGACGGCAGCGCGGTCGCCTCGACGCCCTTCGACGAGGCGCTGCCGCCGGGAGCAGTGCGCGCGGGCAGCCTGGCGTATGCCTGGACGTGCGCCGGCGCCACAGCGCCAATGCGCCTCTGCGCTGACGCGACCGGTCTCATCCCTGAGACTAATGAAGGCAACAACTGCTTCGAAGAGAGCTGGTCATGCGATCTCATGCCACCGCAGATCACCTCAGGCCCTACGGTGTCCGCCATCACTGAACACGGGGCGACGATCAGTTGGACGACGAACGAGCCGTGTCGCGGGCGTCTGGACTACGGACGGAACGGGCCCTTCAATGTCACCTCAATCACCGACGGCGCGTATAAGACGAGCCATCAAGTCATCCTCACCGGTCTCGAGGCCGCCAGCCCCTACTATTACAGCGTCACCGTCGCCGACGCAGCGGGCAATCCCACGAACAGCGGCGGCGCGTTCTTCGAGACCGCCGCTCTGGGCACCGATCCAGTAGGGCTTGGCGCCGTGGGCATCTTGCCATACGACTCCGCTTATTATGAATTTTGGACGCTCTATGCCGACGTGACAGGCAGTGTCGCCGGCGTAGACCGTGTGGCGTTCTTCCTGGATGGGCGGTTGATCGGGCGCGATTATGCACCCACAGGCAACCGGTATGAGGTCTACGTGTCGCCGGCAGCGCTGGGATTGACGCGCGCGCAGTGGTTCACCAGTCACACGCTTCAGGTGCAGGGATACAATCTTAAAAATGAACCGACGGCCAGGGTCGAAACCGTGACACCGGCCACACGGCCCATGCCGGGCCAGGCTGTCATCGTCAGCCCCACAGCCGGCAAGATCCTTTACATTGACGGGCCGACTGCGCCCGCCGGGGCCACACTCGATGTGCAGGTCGCGGGTGAGCAATACGCCTGGAAGTGCACCGCCACCGGCTTCTCGGAGGGTGAAGCGGTCCCCCCAGGCCTCTCGGCAGTGCTGTGCAACCCCGTACGCGACAAAGTCAGCAGTATGAAGATGTACCTGGATGGGACGCTGCTGTCCACCTACATACCGACGCCGGGAACTTACGATCACGTCTTCGCCGTGAGTCTGGCCGGCAAATCCAGCGGCGATCACACCCTGCGTTTTGAAGCGCGGACCAGCGGCGGGAGCACCTACACGGCGGAGAGCACAATCCAGCTGCTCCAGGGTCAGGGCGAGCTCGCGCTGGGCCATCGCACTGAGCGCGACGGCAATTTCTTCCGGGTCACGTTAGCCATCACCAACACGGGCGCGACGACCGTTCTCGTGGATAGCCTCGACGATTTTGCGCGTGGATTCCAGGTCGTCGAGATTCCGACCACCACCCACTATGCACTCACCAGCGCCGACTGGGGCAACAGCCCCAATCGTCTCATCCACATTGATTTCTTCTCACCTGCCGACGCCAAAAGGATGGCGCTGGCTCCAGGCGCGGCCTTTGCCCTGACCTACCAGCTCGTCCCCATCCTCTACCCCGCCTCCGAGCATTACTACGTCGGCAGCGGCGGCGACAGCCCCAATCAGGTCGCAACCATCACGTATCGCCTGCAATACGGGGCGACAGACCACGTCACAACATTGGCGTCCGGCGATAATTGGGTGGGCACGCAGTTCATTGATGACGCCGTCAGAGAGGCCTTTGCTCAAGCGGACATGCTGCTCGTCACCGCGCCTGAGGGGTTGCGCCAGTATTTGATTCCCCCCGCCTGGCAACAGTCTGCCGGAAAGCAGCGGGAATTGAATCTGCTCCTCTCGCGGATGGCGGAACTGGCAACCCTGCGCCATGGTGTGCTGGCGTTCCTGCCCATCAGCCCCGACGCAGCGACCGTGGACGCCCTCCTGGAACCCGGAGGACGGTGGGCCAACGCCCTGCACCCCAACTTCCGCACCACTCACGCCGGCGGCTATGTGCTCTTCGTCGGCGAGGATGAGATCATCCCCGTGCAGAACGCGGGCTATGGGGTGCCCTACAGCGACCTGCGTTATGCCAGCACTTCTGGCGAGGCCAAACCAGAACTGGTGTTCAGCCGTCAGGTCGGCGATGACCTGGTCACACTGAGTCAGGGCCTGCACCATGCGATCCTCGTGGCCCGCGACGGCAGCGGCTTTGACCGGCAACGCGCGCTGCTCAGCAGCGGGCGCGGGGACGGCGAAGGCACTTTCTGGACGCAGCTCAATGAAGTCAATGATCGTCTCGATGTCGCTCAAGCCACCCGCCTGCGTTGGAAAAACTATACCACTGCCGCGAAGATGCTGGCTGTCTACCAGACTGAAATGGCCAAAGGGCAGAGCCTCGTGTTCTACCGCGGTCACGGGGGGTCAAATTCATGGAATGACACGACTGGAACTGGAAGCGTAGGATTCACCGCGAATGACGTCGCCAGCTTCAATTTCGCGGGATATCACCCCTTCACCTTCGGCCTCACCTGCCTGAGCGGCGATTACAAAGATGCCTACAGCATGGCGGAGGCGTGGTTGCGTTACGGCGCGGCGGCGTACATCGGCGCCGTCAGCCCGTCCGACCGTGGGACGAATGGCCGGGCCGGGCGGGCGTTCTTCAACCGCTGGGGAGATAACAGCGCTCTCAGCGTAGGTAATGCCTTCACCGACATGGCGCGCGATCATTGGGCGGACGACGGCAACTGGCGCGAATGGATTTACCAGTATCACCTCTACGGAGACCCCAAATTCGGCGCCCTGCCCACATCGGTCGTCGCCGCAACCTCACCCCTGGCAAACGCCGGGCCGCGTGGCGCGACGCAGCTGCTCCTCCCCGACTATACCGTGACGACCGATGAGGAGGGTTTTGATCACGTCGCCCTCCCCGGCGGCAGCGAATGGATTTGGGAAGGAGATCCCATCGTCCCCACGTGGAAGGTGGTCTACGACTATCCTCAGGGGCAGCGCGTGCAGCAGGTGACGCTCGCCGCACGAGGGGGCCTGATCGTCGCTACCGGCTTGAACATCCCCACAGCCACGCTGGCGCAGGACTGCGACTGCGCGCCCGCGACATCGGCGACCAACGTCACGCCCGAAGGTTGGACGCCGCAGTTCGAGCAGGCGTACACGTGGCACGTCTCCGAAAACCCCGATGGCACTTCGACGCTGGAGCTGCTGCTCTACCCCTTTACCTACAATCCAGGGACGACAGACGTGCGCTTCTACCAGGAATGGAACTTCGACATCGCCGTCGTGGACACGACCGTGGACATCGCCAGCCTGATGATGTCCCGATCCCGGTACAGCCTCACAGAGCCCATCATCGCCAGGCTCGCAGTAGAAAACAGCGGCGCGGAGCAATCGGTGTTGGTGCAGACGGTCGTCAAATCGCTTTCGGACGAGGTGACGCAAGCCTTGACACTGGAGCCGCTGCACGCCGTTGCCGGCGCCTCGCTGCTGGATCTCGTCGTCGCGCCGCTGCCGGCGGGAGACTACGTGCTGGAGGTGCTCCTAAAGGACACAGCAGGTCACGTCCTGGATTCGGAGAGAACAGAATTCACGGCTGGCATCGCGGCAGGCGAAGTGATCAGCCTGAGCGCGGCGCGGACGCTCTTCAAGCCTGGGGACGCCGTTCCCCTCACCCTGGTGTTTCAGAACACAGGGGACACACCGCTGAATGGCGTCGCCGTGATCCGCGTGGAGACAGAGGATGGCGTCACGTCGCCGGCCACGTTCACCATTCCGTTCACCGCGCTTGCGCCCGGCGCGACGGAGACCTTCAACGCTGTCTGGAATTCGACAGGAGCGACCGCGGAGACCTACCGTGTGGTAGGTTACGGCAGCTACCATCAGGGAGTCTCACTGCCAATGGAGATGAGACTCAGCACGCGAGCGCGCGTCTATCTGCCGCTGACGCTACGGCAGTGAAATAGATTTCCAGCGCCGGCATCTCAGGTGTATAATGAAGGGCGAAGCGTTGCTCCGCCCTTCATTGTTTCTACCAGGCTGAAACACAACAAATGACGACCGGGGAGCCGGACGTCAACTTTCAATCACAACAGGGAGGCAGAATGGCCACGGTGCCCATTGTCCATATGACGTTGTACAAACACGGCGTCGGCTTCTTCGAGCGGCGCGCCCGGCTCAGCGGCACGGAAGTGACCCTGCCCTTTCAAGTCGAGGTCATGAACGATCTGCTCAAGAGCCTCACGGTCATAGATCTGGAAGGCGGGCAGGTGCTCGGCATGGATTACGCCACGCCGCAGACGCGCGAGGAGCAGCTGGAGGGCTGCACGGTGCGCCTCAGCGATCAGCACAGCCTCTATGATCTGCTGGTCAGCCTGCGGGGACGGCGCATCGTCCTGCGGCTCGATCAGGGGGAAACGCTGAGCGGCCTCCTCGTCGGCCCGGATGAGGCGCCCGAACGCCAACCGCTGGCGACGACGCTGATCTCGGTGCTGCAAGACGCCGAGAACCGCGTGCAGGTGACGCCGCTCGGCCGCGTGCAGGGATTGGAGATCCTCGACGAGCAGGGAGGACGCGATCTGCGCTTCTTCTTGCAGACGGCGCTGAGCCAGGGCAACACGCGCGTCGTCACCATCCGCCTCACCCCCGGCGCACACGAGCTTTCCGTGCGCTACGTCGCGCCGGCGCCGACATGGCGGGTGAGCTATCGGCTGGTCGCCGAATCGGGCGCTGAGCCCGGTGCAGGGCGCGCTCTGCTCCAGGGCTGGGGGCTGTTCGACAACTGCCTGGAAGAAGACCTCCAGGAAATCTCACTCTCGCTGGTCGCCGGCATGCCCATCTCGTTCGTGTACGATCTCTACACGCCGTTCACGCCCGAACGGCCCCTGGTCAAAGAGGAGACCCGCGTCGCTGCCGCGCCCGTGGAATTTGAGGCGGTCAGGCGTCCCAAAGCCATGCGGGGAGCGCAGCCGGAAGCCGAACCGCCCGCGGCAGGGTTTGGCGTCGTGGAGATGATGCGGGCGCCGATGGCGCCCCCGCCGGCGCCGTCCTCGCGCGAGGCCATCGCGCAGGCCGTACAAGTCATGACGGAGGGCAAGGCGCTGGGGGAGCTCTTCCAGTACAACATCGGGACGCCGGTCACGGTAGGACGGGGGCAATCGGCGATGGTGCCCATCATCGGCGAGGAGCTGGAGTATCGCAAGGACCTGCTCTACAACGGCGCCAGGCTCGCCGCTCACCCGGTGGCCACCCTGCGCTTCAAGAACAGCACCGGCTTGACCCTGGAACGCGGCCCCGTGACGGTCATCGAGGACGGGGAATACGTCGGTGAGGCCATCCTGCCCTTCACGACGACGGAGGGCGAGGGGGTCGTGCCCTACGCCGTCGAGTTGGGGATCCGCATCCGGGAACAGAGCGGCAGCAGCACCGAGACGCGGGCGTTGGAGCTCAAGGGAATCTACCTGCAATTCGAGGAATGGGACGTCCGCTGGCGCACTTACCAGGTCACCAACACCACCGACAAGGCCGCCGACGTCCTGATCGAGCATCCGCGCACGGCGAATTTCGAGATCTTCAACACCCCCGCGCCGCACGAACAGACGGCGGAAACGGTCCGCTTCAAGGTCAGCGCGCCGTCGCAAGGTGAGACGACGCTCAAAGTCCAGGAGCGGCAATTGCTGCGGCGACGCGAGGAATTACAAAAGCAATCCTACGAAAGCTTGCAGCAATATCTCCAACGGGGCCTGCTCGACCGGCAGACGCTCGATAAGGCCCTCAAACTACTGTTGCTCTGGGACACCATCCGCGATTATGAGAAGAAGCTCGCCGCGGTAGATCAGGAACGTCAGACGGTCTACAAGGCGCAGCAGCAACTGCGGGAGAACCTGCAGGCGTTGGCGTCAACGGGCAAAGAGGGCGAGCTGCGCGCGCGGTACGTCGCGCAGCTGGAAGCCTCCGAGGGGCAATTGCAGACGCTCGCGCAGCGCGAGGCCGAACTCAAGGCGAACATCGAGAAGGTGAAGCAAGAAATCGAGGCGCGCTTGAAGAGCCTGTAAGACGCGGGGAAAATCGAGACCACGGAGTGGCCTCTCGTCTTAGGGGATTTCCCCCAAGGCGCTGCGGGGGAAACTTCTGACCAGGACAGGGGAAACAAGGGTTGAGATCGCTCCCAAATCTGGTTTAATGAGAAAGCATCAGGCGCTATGCGGCCCCTGCCGCAGCGATGATTCGAGGTCCACAGCATTTCCATAGCATTTCAACGGATTCAAATAAAAGGAGGCACTGCGAAAGACTTCGTCGTTAAAGTTTCACAACCTGTCGTATCCAGAGATTTACTTTGCACCCATTTTGAAGGAGGACTGTGATGTTTCGGAAGAATCTGTCTTGGACACTGGTTGTGCTTGTGATTGTTGCTTCCATGCTGCTCTCGGCTTGTGGCGGAACGCCCACCGAGCAAGCAGGCCAGGCTCTGTCCGTCGGCATCGTGCTGCCCACGAAGGATGAGCCCCGCTGGATTCAGGATGAGACGCGCTTCCGCGAGGCGCTCACCAAGGCCGGCTACAACGTCGAGATTCTCTTCAGCCAGGGCTCTTCGGCCAAGGAGAAGGAGAACGTCGAGGCGCTGATCACCAAGGGCGTCAAAGTGATTATCATCTGCCCGCAGGACGGCACCGCTGCTGCTGCCGCCGCCGAGGCCGCTCACAACGCCGGGGTCAAGGTCATCTCCTACGACCGGCTGATCCGCGACACCGACGCCGTGGACTACTACGTGACCTTCGACAGCGTCGCCGTAGGCGAGGCGTGGGGTCAGTACCTCATTGATCAGGCTACCGGCAAGGGTAACAACCTCTACCTCTACGCCGGCGCGGCCTCCGACAACAACGCCTTCCTGTTCTTCGAGGGCGCCTGGAACAAACTGCAGCCCAAGATCGCCGATGGCACCTTCGTCATCAAGAACTCCAGCGAAGCCGTCGCCCTGATGAACAAGCCCAAGCTCACCCGCGATGAGATGGCCAAGATCATCGGCCAGGTCACCACGAACTGGGACTTCAACACCGCCAAGAACCTCGCGGAAGCGAACCTCACGGTAGCCACCGCCGCCGACAAGGGCGTCGTCTACATCGTCGCCCCGAACGACGGCACGGCCCGCGCTATCGCCGACGCCTTCGCCGCCGACAAGGACGTCACCAAGTACTACATCACCGGTCAGGACGCCGAGAAGGCCTCCATCCAGTACATCATTGACGGCAAGCAGTCTATGACCGTGCTGAAGGACGTGCGCGTCCTCGTGCAAGATGCCATTAACGCAGCCATTGCTTACCTCGAAGGCAAGACCCCGCCGCAGACCACGACCTACAACAACGGCAAGATTGATGTGCCTGCCAAGCCCTCTGCCATCGTCACCGTCACCCAGCAGAACGTGAAAGAGGCCATCATTGATTCCGGCTACTATCCCGCCAGCGATTTCCCCAGCCTGGGTGGCGGCGCTGTGCCCTCGGGGAATCTCGCCGTCGGCATCGTGCTGCCCACGAAGGATGAGCCCCGCTGGATTCAGGATGAGACGCGCTTCCGCGAGGCGCTCACCAAGGCCGGCTACAACGTCGAGATTCTCTTCAGCCAGGGCTCTTCGGCCAAGGAGAAGGAGAACGTCGAGGCGCTGATCACCAAGGGCGTCAAAGTGATTATCATCTGCCCGCAGGACGGCACCGCTGCTGCTGCCGCCGCCGAGGCCGCTCACAACGCCGGGGTCAAGGTCATCTCCTACGACCGGCTGATCCGCGACACCGACGCCGTGGACTACTACGTGACCTTCGACAGCGTCGCCGTAGGCGAGGCGTGGGGTCAGTACCTCATTGATCAGGCTACCGGCAAGGGTAACAACCTCTACCTCTACGCCGGCGCGGCCTCCGACAACAACGCCTTCCTGTTCTTCGAGGGCGCCTGGAACAAACTGCAGCCCAAGATCGCCGATGGCACCTTCGTCATCAAGAACTCCAGCGAAGCCGTCGCCCTGATGAACAAGCCCAAGCTCACCCGCGATGAGATGGCCAAGATCATCGGCCAGGTCACCACGAACTGGGACTTCAACACCGCCAAGAACCTCGCGGAAGCGAACCTCACGGTAGCCACCGCCGCCGACAAGGGCGTCGTCTACATCGTCGCCCCGAACGACGGCACGGCCCGCGCTATCGCCGACGCCTTCGCCGCCGACAAGGACGTCACCAAGTACTACATCACCGGTCAGGACGCCGAGAAGGCCTCCGTCCAGTACATCATTGATGGCAAGCAGTCCATGACCGTGCTGAAGGACGTGCGCGTCCTCGTGCAGGATGCCATCAACGCGGCCGTCGCTTACCTCGAAGGCAAGACGCCTGAGAAGACCACGACCTACAACAACGGCAAGATTGATGTGCCCGCCAAGCCCTCCGCCATCGTCACCGTCACCAAGGAGAATGTCCGGGCCGCCATCATTGATTCCGGTTACTACCCCGCCAGCGATTTCAAGAATCTGCCGTAAGGGGGCGACCGGCTGGTACGCAGGGCAGGAATAGTGGGGCCCCCCATTATTCCTGCCGTCTTGCAATTAAGCCTTGTTTAAGACCAGCGGAGGCGTTATGGATACCCCAATTTTGGAAATGCGTAATATCACCAAGGAATTTCCGGGTGTAAGAGCTCTGAACAACGTCAGTTTTCGCGTCGCCAAAGGCGAGATCCATTGCCTGGTAGGGGAAAACGGCGCGGGGAAGTCCACGCTGATGAAAGTGCTGAGCGGCGTCTGGCCCTATGGCTCCTATACGGGTGACATTTACCTCGACGGCGAATTGCAGACCTTCCGGCACGTCACCGACAGCGAGAAAGCCGGCATCGGGATCATCTATCAGGAGCTGGCTCTCGTCCCCGAACTCTCGGTGTATGAGAATATCTTTCTCGGTCATGAAATCAGCAACGGCATCACCGTAGATTGGAACGAAACGATCAAGCGGGCCAACGAAATGCTCGCCCGCGTGCGGCTCGATGTCAACCCCGCCACCAAGATTAAAGACCTGGGAGTGGGAAAGCAACAATTGGTGGAAATTGCCAAGGCGCTGAACCGCAATGTGAAGCTGCTGATCCTGGATGAACCCACCGCCGCGCTGAACGAAGATGACAGCGCCAACTTGCTGCAACTGCTGCGCGAGCAGAAAGCGCACGGGGTCACCTGCATCATGATTTCGCACAAGCTCCGCGAGGTCATGGCGATTGCCGACACCGTCACCATCCTGCGCGATGGACAGACCGTCTGTACGCTGGACGCTCACAAGGGCGAAGTGACCGAACAGGTCATGATCCGGCACATGGTTGGACGTGAGATTGATAACGTTTATCCGCCCAGGGTGGGGCATCATCCCGGCGACGAGGTGGTTTTTGAGGTCAAGGATTGGAATGCCTATGACCCACGTTTGGGGCGGCAAGTCCTCAAGCAGGTGAACTTCAAAGTCCGCAAAGGGGAGATCGTGGGATTTGCCGGGCTGATGGGCTCCGGGCGCACCGAGCTGGCGCTCAGCCTCTTCGGCAATTACCCCCACTACGAAATCTCCGGCGACATCTACGTCCAGGGGAAGCCGGTCAAGTTCTCCCATCCCCGCGATGCCATCGAAAACGGCGTGGCCTATCTCACCGAGGATCGCAAGGGCAACGGGCTGATCCTGATCCAGGATGTCAAGCAGAACATCAGCCTGGCCAATCTGCAAACGCTGGCCAACCGGGGCGTGGTAAACGCCAATGCCGAGATCAAAGTGGCCAACGAATATCGCGCGGCCCTCAACATCAAAACGCCGTCGGTGGCCCAAAAGGTCGTCAATCTCAGCGGCGGCAATCAGCAAAAAGTCTGTTTGGGCAAGTGGCTCTTCGTCAAACCGAATATTTTGATCCTCGACGAGCCGACACGCGGCATTGACGTGGGCGCTAAATATGAGATCTACACCATCATGAATCAGCTGGTCCAGGAAGGCATGAGTATCATCATGATCTCATCGGAATTGCCCGAAATCCTGGGGATGAGCGATCGGATCTATGTGGTCTCGGAAGGGCGGATCACTGGCGAATTGCCTGTGGAAGAGGCAAACCAGGAAATCATCATGCAAATGGCGACGAACTAGGAGGCATCGGATGTTTTTCAAAAGCTTACAGAAGCTCCTCAAGGAGAATATCCGCGAATACGGCATGTACATTGCGCTGTTCGTGATCATGCTCATCTTCACCATCACGACAGACGGCATCTTCATCTCGTCCCGCAACATCAGCAACCTGCTCAACCAAACCGGTTATATTGCCGTTCTGGCCGTCGGCATGACACTGGTGATTGTCATCCGGCACATTGACCTGTCGGTGGGGTTCCTGGCCGGCTTCCTCGGCGCCATCGCCGCCATTGCCCTGGCCTTTTGGAATTTCCCGGTGTACGTGGTCATTCCCCTGGTGCTGGCGCTCGGCGTTGTCGCCGGCCTGCTCACTGCCTTCCCCATTGCGCAGTTGAAGGTCCCAGCCTTCGTCGCTTCGCTGGCCGGCTGGTTGATCTATCGTGGCGCGCTGCTGCTGGTCACCGCCGGCACGGGCACGATCATCATCGCCGACGAGACCTTCAACGCGATCGGCAACGGTTTTATCCCCGACATCCCCGGCCTGGAGAATTTCCTGCCCGGCGTGCACAAACTCACTCTGCTCCTGGGCGTGGTGGCCATCGCACTGTATGTGGTGAGCCAGTTCCGCGACCGCAGGAAGAAGCTCTCCTACAACTTCGAGACCCTGCCGATGAACATGTTCATCGCCAAGCTGGTCTTCATCTCCGTGCTGCTGGCCCTCATCACGTGGGTCCTGGCGGGCTACAACGGCCTGTCCTGGACGGTGGTGATTGTGTTGCTCGTGGTGGGCATCTATCACTTCGTCACCACCCAGACGGTGTTAGGACGGCACATCTACGCCGTCGGCGGCAACCCCGAAGCCGCGGAACTGAGTGGCATCAGCGTGAAGAAGATCACCTACGTGGTCTTCGGCTCGATGGGGATGCTCTCGGCCCTTTCAGGGATCCTGTTCGCCTCGCGGTTGCGGTCAGCGACCGTGACGGCAGGCACGCTGTTTGAAATGGACGCCATCGCCGCGGCCTACATCGGCGGCGTTTCCGCCGCCGGCGGCGTCGGCAATGTCATGGGCTCCCTCATCGGCGCGCTGGTGACCATGTCGCTGACCAGCGGCATGAACTTGATGAACATTGATATCGCCTATCAATACATCGTGCGTGGCGCCGTGCTGCTGGCCGCCGTGATCTTCGACGTGACGACCCGCAGCCGCGGCCGATAAGCCAGGGCCACGGAAAAGCGAGTCAGCGAGAGTCCCCTTATCCCTCCAACTTCTGCGCTGACTCGCTTTTTTCCATCTGAGTGTGTCAATGCGCCATGGAAATCCTACGCATCACCAACCTCACGCGCTATTTCGGCGCCGTTCCCGCCCTGGTAGAGGTGAGCCTGGAGCTCCAGCAGGGCGAAGTGTTAGGCATCGTGGGGCAACGCGGGGCGGGTAAGTCCACCCTGCTGCAGCTGCTCAGCGGCGCGATCGCCCCTTCCAGCGGGGACATCTTCCTCGCCAATGAGCCTGTCACGCTGCGCGATGTGCCTCACGCACAGCGTTTGGGCATCGTCGCCGTGCCGCAGGTCCCTAAGTTCGCGGAAAACCTCAACGTGCTGCACAACATCTTCCTGAGCAGCGAAATCCCGCTCCCCTACTGCCTGAGGTTGCTGCCCGATGATCGCGCTATGGCGCATCGTGGAGGGGAACTGTTGCGCAGCTTCGACCTCTCCCCCAAGCTGTTGGAGGAGCGCATCGCGAACCTCTCCGACGAGCAGCGGCAGATCATCGCGCTGGCGCGCGCCCTGTGTCGTCCCAGTCGCCTGTTGTTGCTCGACGACGCCCTCTCGGCGCTGAGCTTCGCGCGGCAGCAGGCGTTTCTCGAACGCATCAAGGAGCTCGCCGCGCGCGGCGTCGCGCTCATCATGAGCAGCGACGATTTGAAGCACATTTTCGCGGTGACCGATCGGATTCTGGTGTTGTATCAGGGGCGCCCCATAGCCCTCCGCCGCACCGCCGAATCCACGCCGCGCGAGGTCGTGGAGCTGATCGTCGGCTCCAATCGCCAGGAGCGGGTCACGCCCATGATCTGGGCCTTCGAGAATTACTACCTCGCGCAGCAACAGGCCGAGGAGCTGCGGCGGAATCAGGAAGAGCTGCGGCAAAACCTGGAAAAGCAAGATTCGCTCAACCGGCAATTGATCGAGCGGCTACAGAATCAGGTAGAGGCGCTGGATCGCCTGAATGTGGCGCTGCAGGAAGCCAGCCGCCGGCTCATCACCGAGCGCGAGGCCGAGCGCAAAGCGCTGGCGCGGGAGCTGCACGACCAGGTCATTCAGGACCTGCTCAGCTACAACTATCAGCTGGAAGAGGTTGAGAACAGCAGCGTCGCAGAAGAACAACGTGAGGAGCTCGCCAAAATCCGGCTGGGGATCCGGCAGGTAGTCGGCGATCTCCGCGATATCTGCAGCGATCTGCGCCCGCCCACCATTGACAATCACGGGCTTTCCGCCGCGATCCGCTCCCTGGCAAGTCAATGGACCGAACAGACGGGGATCCCGGTGGAGCTGCAAATAGACCCGGCGCTGGGACGGCTGCCGGAGCCGATCGAACTGGGGGTCTATCGCATCATTCAGGAAGGGCTGAGCAACATCCGCAAACACGCCGACGCCACGCACGTGAAGCTGAGCCTGCAACGCACTTCCGCCGCCAGCCTGGTGGTGCAGCTCTCCGACAACGGCCGCGGGATGACGCAGCCGCTCGACCTGGCCCAGTTGACGGACCAGAAGCATTTCGGGCTCGTGGGGATCAGCGAGCGCGTCTCCCTGCTCGGCGGCACGCTGAACCTGACTTCCATGCCGCACGGCGGGCTGAAGATGGAAATCGAGATTCCCAGCCCCTATCCCACCGTCGGCGCCTGAAGCACAGCGCGACGGGCACGCCGGCGACCCACTTCCTCCACATACGCCAGGCTCTGATGCCGGAAGTAGGTGTCATACAGGCCGGCGTAATGTCCTCCCTGCGCCATTAATTGGGCATGGCTGCCCTCTTCAATGATGCGACCGTGATCCAGCACGATGATGCGGTCTACCGCCCGCACCGTCGAAAGCCGATGCGCGATCAGGATCGAAGTGCTCTGGCGCAGGATCATCTCCGTCGTCTGTTGAATCTGCATCTCGGTGAAGGGATCAATGCTCGCAGTCGCTTCGTCGAGGATGAAGATCGCCGGTTTGTGCACCAGCACCCGCATCAACGCCACCAGCTGCCGCTGCCCCATCGAAAGCCGCGCCCCGCGCTCCCCCACCTCGGTCGTCAGCCCCGCCGGCAGGGCCTCCAGCCACTCGCCGCCGCCAATCTGCCGGGCAATGTCGAGGATCATCGCGTCGGTGATTTCCTCCCGGCCGTAGCGAATGTTGTCGGCGATGGTGCCGGAGAAAAGGAAGGGCATCTGAGAGACAATGCCCAGCTGCCGGCGATAGTCGTGCAGGTCCAGCGTGCGGATGTCGCGCCCATCAATGAGGATACGCCCGCCCTGGAATTCGTAGAAGCGCGCGATGAGCTTGGCCAGGCTGCTCTTGCCCGCGCCCGTGTGTCCCACAAACGCCACGCTTTCCCCGGCGGCGATGTGCAGGTTGAAATCCACCAGCACCTGTTCCTGCTCGGTGTACTGGAAATCCACATGCTCGAAGGTGATCTCGCCTCGCAGGGCCGTCACCGGCTCATGCGCCACCTGCCGCACGGTCGGCTCGGCGTCAATCAAGGCGAAAACCCGTTCTGCAGCAGAAAGCCCTCCCTGCAGCTGATTCCAGAAAGCAGAGATGTCAATCATCGGCGCCCAGAAATGATCCACGCTATTGATGAAGAGATACCACTCGCCCAGCGAGATCGCCCCCAGGCCCACGGCGCGCCCGCCGCCGTAGAGCAGCGCCGCCGAGCCGAGGCCCGAAAGGGCGTTCAACAACGGGAACGTCAGCGCGAGCGCGTACCCACGCTGCAAGTTCACCTTGAAAGATTGCCGGTTCACCGCGTCGAATTCCTTGTAGATGGCGGCCTCCTGGCGGAAATTCTTGGCCACCGCGATGCCGGTCACCGCCTCCTGAATCGCCGCATTGACCTCTGCCAGCACGCGGAACCCCCGGCGGGTGACCTTGCGCGCCAGCCGCCGCAAGCTCAGCGCCGCCACCATCACGATCGGCATGAAGGCCACAATCAACAGGGTGAGGGACCACGAGATGGCGAGCAGATAGATCAACAGGAGCAACACCTGCAACACCTGTCCAAGCATCTCGGTGACCAGCTGCACCACCTGCGCGAACTCCTCCGTGTCCGAAGTGATGCGACTGATGATGCGCCCGGAGTGGAATTCATCGAAGAACGACAGGTCGTGATGGATGGCCGCCTCGAAGGCCGTACAGCGCAGTTTGGCGACGATTTCGCTGATGATGCGCGCCGTCAGCCAACGGCGCAGCCAGCTCGTCAGCCAGATCCCCACGCCATAGGCCAGCATGAAGATCACCAGCAGCAGGAAAACGTCCTGGCGTGTGCGATCCACGATCAGGGCATCCAACCCGCGCGAAAGCAAGATGGGCTGGAGGATGCCGAGCAGCGCAGTGCCCACCACGATCAACGTGATCACCGCCACCCGGCCGCGATAGGGGGAGAAATAAGCGACGATCCGCTGTGCCAGATCCTTGTCCGAATACTGCCGGTCGTAAGCTTCTGGGTTGAGTCCACCGAAAAAGCCCACAGTAACCTCACTTACTCGTAACGCGCAAAGATGTTGCGATAAGCTTCCGAAGTCGCCATCAGGTCCTCGTGCGCCCCCATCGCCGCGATGCGCCCCTGGCGCATGACGATGATCAAATCGGCCCAGCGGATCTGCGAGAGGCGATGGGTGATCAGGAAAGTCGTGCGGTTGGCAGCGGCCCGCTCGATGGCGCGCTGAATGCGATCTTCGGTAGCGCTGTCAATGGCGCTGGTCGCGTCATCCAGCACCAGGATGGCAGGATCGGTGAGGAACGCGCGCGCGAGGGCGATGCGCTGCCGCTGTCCGCCAGAGAGCGTCGTCCCACGCTCGCCGACGATGGTGTCGTAGCCGTCCTTGAATTCCATGATGAAATCGTGCGCCTGCGCTGCCTGGGCGGCGGCGATGATCTGCTCGCGGGTCGCGGCCGGATTGCCAAAGGCGATGTTCTCCGCGATGGAGCGCGAGAAGAGGAACACGTCCTGCTCGATGATGGAAATCTGCCGCCGCAGCGCCTCCAGGTTCCAGTCGCGCACGTCCACGCCGTCCACGAGCACCCGGCCGCGGTCCACATCGTAGATGCGGTTGAGGAGCTTGGCGATGGTGGACTTGCCCGAGCCCGTCTGTCCGACGATGGCCACCGTCTGCCCCGGTTCGACGTGGAAGGTGAGCCCTTCCAACGTCGGCGCGCCGTTGGCGTCTGCGGAGTCCGGCGCCTCCCCCCTACAGCCGCTCTTTCCCTGGTAGCAGAAACTCACGTCTTCGAAGGTGACCTCACCCCGCATCGGCTCCGCGTAGCCCGCCACGTTTCGGTCGAGCTCGGTCGGCGCGTTGATAATCTCCAGCAGGCGCCGGGCGCTGGCCAGCCCCGACGCCACGCGCGTGTAGGCGAACTGCCCCGACCGGGTCGGAAAGCCAAACAACATCAGCAAACCGTTGAAGGCGATCACCCCTTCGAGCTGCAACTCGCCGGCGCGGAAGAGGACCAGGCTGTGATACAGGCCCGCCGCCTGCAGCAATCCCAGCAGCAGCAGGGGAATGAATTGCGATTCCAGTCGCGCCTGCTCCAGGAAGGACTTCCGCCAGCGCTCCACGGCCTGCGCAAAACGCGCGATTTCATGCCGTTCCTGTGAGGCGCCCTTCACCGTCTCGACGCCCTCGATGGCCTCGGCGAGGGTCGTGTTCACGCGCCCAAAGGCCTGCCGTACCGTGACCGCCACAGGGTTAAGCCGTCGTAGATAGGCGGCGATGAGAAAACCGTAAATCAGCAGATAGAACAAAGGGATGATAATCAGCTGCGGGTGATAGCGCGGCGCTACTAACACCGGCATGAGGAGGAAATTCGCCGAGCCGATGACCATGTTTAAGCCGGGGTTGAACATGAGGTTAATCTCGCGCACGTCGTTGGTCGCCCGCGCCATGAGGTCGCCCGTGAAATGGGAATCGTGGAAGGACATGCTCTTGCCGATCAGGCTTGTGTAGAGCTCATCGCGGATGTCGCGTTCGAGCAATTGTCCCAGCGTCTCGGCCGACAAATTCCGCCCCAGCTGCAAAACCAGGCCGCGCAACAGCTGCGAGCCGATCACAAACAGCACCACCTGCAACAAGAGGCCATAATCCGGCGAACTGGCCTGCAGGATGGTGAACGCGCGTCCGGTCAACGCCGGCATGGCCGAAGCCA
>JAGPHL010000018.1 GCA_018055515.1 Anaerolineae bacterium | reverse complement strand
GTCTGACTGATTGTCGCTCACTGACCTCAAGATCTCAAGAATTGAAGGAGTTTCTAATGTCGGCAGTGGTTGACTTTCTGACCCAGGGCGCGGGCATGATTGTGGGATTTCTGGTGGCCCTCGTCCCCTTGATTATCTTGCATGAGTTGGGACACATGCTCACGGCCAAGGCCGTGGGCGTGTGGGTGCGCGAATTCGGCATTGGCTTCCCCCCACGGATTGTGAAACTGTTCCGCTGGCAGGAGACCGACTTCACTTTGAACTGGCTTCCGCTCGGCGGCTTTGCGGCGATGGAAGGCGAGGCGGCGATGCCGGCAGCGGCGGAGTCCACCCCCGAGGAGCAATCCCCGGAGCAGCAGGCCTATGAAGCAGAGGCGCGCAAACACAGCCTTTACGCGCAACCGCCTGCCCGCCGTCTGCCCATTTTTCTCAGCGGGCCGCTGATGAACATTCTCATCGCCTGGGTGGTGGCGGTCGCCATCTACCTGCCGGGTCTGCCGGTCATTGACGCGATGGAAGTGCACGTCACGGGCGTGGCGCCGAACTCGCCGGCGGAACTCGCCGGCATTCAGCCCGGCGATGTGCTCGTCTCGATCGGCGGGCAGCCGGTGGAGACCATGGATACCGTGGTCAACTTCACCACCGAACATCTGGGGGTCGAAATTCCCCTCACCGTGCGCCGCAACGGCGCAGAAGTAGAAGTGCGTTTGACGCCACGGGCCAATCCGCCGGAGGGCGAAGGCGCGATGGGCGTTGCATTGCAGGGACAGGTGGTGGCGCAGCATTACGAGAAGATCCCCTTCTCGCAAGCGGTAGCCAGAGGTAGCGGGCTTTTCTGGGAAAGCGTGAAACAATTGATCCGGCTGCCGGCGGACCTCATCAGCGGCGTGTTGCCCTGGGCGACGGCGCGCCCCATTGGCATCGTCAACATCAGCCGGCTGAGCTATGAGACGCTCCAGATGAGCGCCGACGCCGGCACGTTGCTTCCCATCCTCAGCCTGGTGATGAGCGTGAGCCTGAGCCTGGGCATCTTTAACCTGTTGCCGGTCCCCGCGCTTGACGGCGGCTACATTTTATTCACCCTGGTGGAAATGATTTCGGGCAAAGCCATGACGCCCGCGCTGCAAGCGCGCCTTAATTACGTGGCGCTGCTGCTGCTGTTGCTGATCTTTGCGGCGGTCACCGTGCTGGATATTCTCTATCCGGTGAGTCTGCTCACTCCCTGAAAACTGTCGAAGGCGAGAGCGATGGCCACATCACGAAGTGTGAAAAGCGCTAAAAGCATGGAAGCCCTCTGGCGGGCTTTGGAACAGGAACACGTGGCCCCTCGGGCCGTGGACCTGCCGCGCCTTTCCGGCCTCGATGCTGAGGAGCTGCGGCGCTTTGAGCGTGCCTGGCCTGGGGTGCAGCGCGCGGAGCGGCGGCGGATGTTGCAGACGTTGGCGCAGCTGGCGGAAGATGATTTCGAGATGGACTTCAACGCCATTTTCCGGTTGGCGCTGCGCGACGAGGACCCTGACGTGCGCATTGCCGGCGTCGAAGGACTGTGGGAAGACGACGACGTGCTGCTCCTGCCCGACTTGCTGCGGCTGCTGCTCGACGAACCCCTCCCCGAGGTTCGCGTCGCGGTCATCCAATGTCTGGCGCATTTCGTCCTGTTGGGCGAGACGCGGAAGCTCCCGCCACAGTCTTTCCGCCAGCTCTGCCAGGTCCTGTCCTTGATCCATCAGAACCCGCTCGAAAACCTGGAGGTACGGCGGCGGGCGCTGGAATCGCTGGCCTACGCCGGTGTGGCCGAGCTGCCGACTCTCATTCAGGCGGCGTACCGCCATCCGGCAGAGGCCATGCAGATCAGCGCCGTCTTCGCCATGGGCCGGAGCGCCGATCTGCGCTGGCGGGAAATGGTGATGCGGCAGCTCCATCATCCCAGCCCGGCGATGCGCTACGAGGCCGCGCGCGCGTGCGGCGAGCTCGCGACGCGGGACGCCGTCCCCGAGCTCGTCGAGCTGGCGGATGATGTGGATCTCGAGGTGCAGGAGGCGGCGTTGTGGGCCTTGGGGCAGATTGGCGGCGACCTGGCGCGTCTCACCCTGGAGCGCTATCTCGAGGCCGAGAGTGAGACGCTGCGCTTTGCGGCGGACGAGGCCCTCCAGGAACTGGAATTCATGCACGGCTCTCTGGACACCTTCTTCGGTCCGCCGGAGGACCTCATCACCGAAAGCGACCTGCCCTGGGATTTCCGTTCGCAGCAGCCGACGGCGGAGGATTTCGCGGGTGACGAAGATGAGGACGATGAAGGCGATGAGGATGAGTTTGAGGATGCGGACGAGTTTGAGGACGAGGACGACTTCGACGACGAGTACGGCGACGAAGACGAGTACGAAGACGAGGATGCCCTATGACTGAGGCAAGCCCCCTACGCTCAAGGTTGCGCCGGCTGGCGCTGCTCCTGAGCGTGGGCGGATGGTTGTTGCTGTTGCCGGTGCGAACGCTGGCGCAGGGGGAAGTGGCGCTCGCGCACGAGTACACCTATGGGCAGAGCGCTCGCTTCACGGCGACGCTGCCTCCCGGCCTGGCCATCACCGAGGCGCGTTTCTTCCTGCGCGTCCCCCGCCCCGGCCTGGCGGATACGGAGATCATCGTCCCGACGCTCGGCGAGGAACAAGCGGTCGTCGAGCGAGATTTGCGCCTCAAACCGTTCCCGCCTTTCGCCGAGCTGACCTATTGGTGGACCTTCACCGACGCCGACGGAAACACCCATCAGACTGAGTCGGTTTCCTTCTTGTACGAGGACAATCGTTTCGTCTGGCAGGAGCTGCACGAGGGGCCTTTTACGGTCCGCTGGGTGGCGGGGACGCCGGAGCAGATGGTCGAAGCGCTGGATGTAGCGCGCGAGGCCACGCAGAAGATCACCGCGCAGCTGCGCATCGCGGATCCCGGCGACGTTCTGTTCTACATCTACCCTTCGACGGCGGATTTGCAGGCGGCGCTGCGGCTCACCGGCAACGAGTGGCTGGCGGGGATGACGCTGCCGGAAGTCGGCGTGGTCTTGTTGGCGATTTCCCCCACGGAGGGCGCTTCCGCGCAGCTGCAGGCGGATCTCCCCCATGAACTCACCCATCAACTGCTCTATCGGCAGCTGGGGGATGCCGGCTACGCCGCTCTGCCCATCTGGTTGAGCGAGGGGCTGGCCTCGGTCTTTGAGCAGGGGGCGGATGCCAACCGCATGGCGACGTTGCAGCAGGCGCAGGAGGAAGGGCGGCTGCTGCCCTTGGCGGATCTGTGTGAGCCTTTCTACGCGCTCGACACGGAGCGATTGCGGCTCGCCTACGCGCAGAGCTACAGCGCGGTGAGCTATCTCCAGGGGGTCTATGGCTGGTCAGGCATCCACGCGCTGGTGCAGGCCTACGCCGATGGGCGCGAGTGTTCCGCTGGAATGCAGCACGCGCTGGGGATCGGCCTGCCGACTTTTGAACGGCAATGGCGCGCCTGGCTGGCTCAGGGAGGGCGCACGACGACCGATGGCGCACAACGCTGGGTGGCCATGCGTCTGGCCGTGCGCGATCTGGCGCCGTGGCTGGTGCTGGCGGGCGCTTTGATGTTGCCGGGGATCCTGGCGTGTTTCCACCGTCGCGGCTCCCGTCCGGCGTTGCCGGGCTGATCCCGCCGGGGCGCCGGCGCGTCTAGGACGTCTCGCGGGGTCGCGCCCACAGACGCGCCAGGTTGAGGCACAACTGCACGGACCTCGCCATGTCCTGCACGCTGATCCATTCCAGCGGCCCGTGGCTGTTGAACATCCCCGTGAAGAGATTGGGGGTCGGCACGCCTTTGGCGGTCAGCCCCGCGCCGTCGGTGCCGCCGCGTATGGGACGGATCAACGGCGCGATCCCCAGGGGACGCAGCGCTTCCAACGCCAGTTCCACGGGGCGCATGTCCTTCTCCAGGCCATAGCGCATGTTCCGGTACTGCGGCGTGATCACGCACGTGATGCGCGCGCGGGGCTCCTCGGCCTCTAGCGTTTGGGCGATCTCGCGCAGGCGCTCCCCATGCGCTTGCAGCTGTTCCAGCTCAAAATCCCGCAGCGTGAACCCCAGGGTCACCTCGGCGGCGGTGCCCTGAATCCGGTAGGGATGAATGTAGCCCTCCCGCCCCTCGGTTGTCTCGGGGCTGAGCTCCGCCGGCAGCGCGTTGAGGAAGCGCCCCGCCAGCCGCAGGGCGTTGACCAGTTTCCCTTTGGCGACGCCCGGATGGACGGCGACGCCGGTAATCGTCACGATGGCCTTGTCGGCGGAGAAAGTCTCGTAGGTGATCTCGCCCGCCTCCCCGCCATCGAGGGTGTAAGCGACGTCGGCGCGGAGGTCTTCCGGCGTGAGGTGCTCGACGCCGCGTCCGATTTCCTCATCGGGCGTGAAGCAGATGCGGAGGGGGCCGTGCGGGATTTCGGGATGGCGCAGCAGCTTCGCCGCCAGCGTCATGAGGATGGCGACGCCCGCTTTGTCATCCGCTCCCAGCAAGGTCGTCCCGCTTGCTGTGATGAGGTCTTCCCCAATTTTGCCTGCCAGCTGCGGACTTTCCTCCGGTCGCAGGACCTGCGTTGGGTCGTCGGGGAGAATGATGGGACGCCCGTCGTAGTTCCGGTGGAGGAGCGGCTTCACGTTCGCGCCGCTGAAGTCTGCCGCCGTGTCCACGTGAGCGAGAAAGGCCACCGTCGGCGCGGCGACGTCCTCCGTCGCCGGAATCGTCGCAAAAACGCAGCTGTAATCGCTGAGGACCACTTCCGCCGCGCCCAGCTCGCGCAGCTCGTCGGCGAGCACGCCGAGCAGACGGCGTTGCCCCGGCGTGCTGGGAACCGTGGATGAGGCTTCGTTGCTTTGGGTGTCATAGCGCACGTAACGGAGGAAGCGCTCCACCAATTCCTGAATCTCGGTCGCGTTTAACGGGATATTCTCAAGCATTATCGCATCCTTTCCCCGCGCAAGGCGGTCAGGTGGGGTGTTCCTCGCTTGTAGCGGGGAGAGTGTACAACGGCAGCGCGATGTAGAACGTCGAGCCCTTGTTCAGCTCGCTTTCCAGCCAGACACGCCCGTGATGGTGTTCCACAATGGACTTCACCAGCGCCAATCCCAGGCCGGTGCCGGCAATGTCGGTCGTCTCGCGGCGTTTGATGCGGTAGAACTTCTCGAACAGGCGCACTTGATTTTCCGGCGTGATGCCGATGCCGGTGTCGCTGACGCGGACGATTGCCACACTCTCGCTCAAATCCATGCCGACGGTAACCGATCCGCCCGCCGGGGTGTATTTGACGGCATTGTCCACCAGGTTCGCGATGGCCTGGCGCAGCAGCGTGCGGTCTCCGAGGACGGTGGCAGAAGCGCGCTGGGCGAGCGACATGCTTGCTCCTGGCTCAGGCAGGACTTCCTCGAGCAGTTCCCGCCCTTTCTCTGCCAGCGCTTCGGAGGTGATGGGCCGGGGCGGTTCCAGTTTGAGCGTCACGCCTTTGGCGCGGGCGCGGGCGCGCATGGTGTCAACGGCTTCGAGCAGCACCAGCCCCAGCCGGCAGGGCTCCTGGCGAATCCCCAACCCCGCTTCGACGCGTCGCAGGTTGAGCAGATCGTCAATCAAGGCGCTCATCTGTTCGATGCCTTCCAGAATGCGGCCCTGATATTCCTGCTGCTTGTCGTTGAGCTCGCCTACCATCGTGAGCATGGTCACGTAGCCGCGCATGAAGGTGAGGGGGGCGCGCAAGTCGTGCGAGACCGTGGAGACGAAATCTGTCTTCATCTCGTCGAGCTCTTTGAAGTGGGTCACGTCGCGCATCACGGCCACCCATCCGGCAGGCGGTCTCTCCGCGTCAGAACGGGCCCGGGTCGTCGGCAGATCCTTGATCGGCGCGATGCTGGTGTAAAAGGTGCGGCGGTCCGCCAGGGAGAATTCCACAGCCGAGGGTGTGGGGGGAAGTTCCTCTTCCAGCCGGATCACGGCCTCGACCAGGGGGACGGGAAGATTCAGCGCCTGGATCGGTCGCCCGTAGGTAGTCTCGTCGAGATTGAGCAGGGTCTGCGCCGCCGGGTTAGCCAGCGCCAGGCGGCGGGCGTGATCAATGACAATGATGGCGTCGGTCGTGCTTGCCAGAATGGCCGCCAGCCGTCGCCGGCCGTCTTCGGTGGCCTCAAAGAGGCGGATGTTTTCCACGAGCACCGCGGCCTGGTTTGCCAGGGTGTTGAGGAATTGGACCCGGCCCTCGTCGAAAGCCTGGGGGCTCAGGGCGCCGATCCACAGGACGGCCACCAGACGGTTCTGCAGCCGCACGGGGAACGCGGCGATGCTGCGCAACGCGCTGCCGGCGAGGGTCACCTCGCTCGTGTCGCGCACGTCTTGTTCGATGAAGGGGTCGCGCCGCCGGGAGACAATCGCTACCAGGGCTCGATCCAGCCCCTGAAAGACGGGGTCGCTCAGGCCGGCGCTGAAGACACGTGATCGCTCTTCATTCTCCAGCACGATGAGATGGGCCACGGCGGCGCCGGTTTCCTCGAGGACGCCGTCGAGGATCAACGGCACTCCCTGGTCCAGGGTGAGCGTGGCCGAGACCGATTGGGAAATCTGCACCAGCAGCGAGAGATCGTTGATGCGATCCTTCAGGCGTAGCCGCATTTCCTCAAAGGCCGAGCCGAGCTGCGCCACCTCGTCCTCGCCGACGATGTGGACGGGGGTTTCCAGATTCCCCTCGGCGATTTGATCGGTGGCGACGGCCAGGGTGTGCAGGGGCTGTGTGATCCGCGCTACCAGGAACGGCACCAGGATCAGCAACAGCACCCCGACGGGCAGCTGCACCAGGAGCAACGGTCGGAAAATGGAGCTGGACATCTCGAACACGACCGCATACGGCAGCTGCATCACGACGGTGAAGGGCGTGCCGGCGATGTGTCGCGTGTAGTAGAGCGTGGCCTCGCCGGTGCCGGGTGAGAAATCCCGATAGGCCGTGCCGGCGCCGACCTCCCATGTCGGGACGTTGGGGTTGATGCTCCATGGCCGGAGAATGGCTTCCGGTTGCGGGTGCAGGACGATCAGGCCCCGGTCGTCCGTCACAAACCCCTGGCCAACGCCACGGGTGGCCTGTAATCCCGCCAGGACGCGCTTCATTTCGGGGTTGGTGTTGAGTTCGACGCGACCGAGCAGCGCGCCGGGGACGGCCCCGTTTCCTTCACTCAAGAGGGGTTGGACGAAGGTCATGCGCACTTTGCCGGAGGGCAGCCTGGTCACCCGCGCCGGTTCGGCCATCTCGAATTGCAGGGCTTGATTCACTACCGGGATTTCTTCGGGGGTGAGTTGCCGATCCCCGGCATCTTGTGGAGCGATGGCAATGACCTGGCCCTGGGCATCCACGAGCAGCAATTCCTGGAAGAAGGGGACCAGCTGGCGGTCGGCTTCGAGGAGGCTTTGTTGCATTTGCGGGTCGAGCATGAGAGGATTGGCCGCGAATTTCTCCAGCAGGTTGCGTCCGGAGACGCCGAAGTGGGCGATGTTGTCACCGGCGATAGCGGCAGTGCGGTCCAGCTCATCGAGCGCCTGTTCGCGCGCCAGCTGCATCGCGCGATTGGTCACCATGAACACGGAAAGGAAGACGCTGCCCAGGATGAGGGGCAGGAGCGCGGCGAGGAACCGGGCCCGCAGGGAGCGCCGCGTCAGGGGGATGGTATCGGCGCGCCAGCGGGGCCGCAGCTGCGGCGCGACCGCCCAAAGGAGGGTGAAGACGAGCCCGACCGCCAGTCCACAGACCAGCCACAATTCCCCGCCGGTGTTGATAGGGCCGAGCAGATGCTCCAGGGTATCCAATCCCAGCGGGGGAATGGCCTCTACGACCCGGTTCAGGCTCAACAGGAGCAAGAGCGTCACACTGCCGGCCGTGGTGGCGATGACGGGCAGGCGGATGCGTTGGAAGAAGGGGCCTACATAGGGATGATGGATGATCGCGCCGGTGCACAATCCCCACGCGGCGTAGGCGAAGATGTCGTTGAAAGAGAGGAGCGTAAAACGCGCCTGGAGCAGTCCCAGGACCCATCCCGCGACGAGGCCTGGCCCGGGACCCCACCAGATCGCGATGGCGGCGACGCCGCTCAGGGCCACGAGGGAGACGGCGGGAGGGTAGGCCAGTTGCGTGAGTGGCGCCGTGGGGATGAAATCGTGCAGGTCGGCGGCAAGCACCCCGACGCCGGCCATGGCGCCGAGGCCCAACAATCCCAACCCAAGGAGCCAGGGGCGCGTTTTGGAGCGGTGAAAATCGGCGCGCCGTTTGTAGATCAGCCAGAGACTCAGCAGCGTGTACAGGCTGGCCAGCGCAATCCCTGGCAGCTTGTGGGGAAAGACGAGAGTGAATTTTCCCGGCGTGACCCACCAGGCGAACTCAAGCCCCATGGTTTTCGCCTTTGCGACCGTTGTTGTGGCGTTTTGAGAACCCTGTCATCTCGCCACAATGATACACCGACCTGCCGAGAAGTACAAGCGCGCGTTCTGTCACGTAAAATCTGAGCGACTGTTCGGCCACCGATTAAAAATGGCGTAGATTCCGGCATTTTTGTTGTGGGCCTTGCAGCGGACGCCGCCAGCTGTAACGCAGGCGGCCCGTCGTTGTGCAACGGGCCGCCTCACCTCTGAGACCGATTTCAGGCGTTGAATGTCGGAGATCGTCAATTATCCCAATCGTCCTCGTCCTCGTCCTGCTCTTCGTAATCCAGATCGTCCTCGTTGTCCTCGTCATCGTAGAACGCCCAATCGAGTTCGATCGGGTTCACATCAATGATCTCAAGCATCTCATCGCAAATGGGACAGGTGATGTACCGTCCGATTTTGACTTGTCCTGTCACCTTGATCGTCTCTCCGCAGGACGGACATACTGCCGAAGCCATGTTTAACCTCCTCACCGGTGTGTTGCCTGAACGGCAGGCTGTTGTGTTGTGGGCCTGTCGCCTGTGCTTGTTGACGTTGGCCCTCAGCCCAAGTGTCGCTTGCATCATAGAAGAGAGCTGTGTAAAACTTGTGCTAAACCTGTGTAATCCCTGTGTCAAAACACTGGCTGCATACGACTTTCATAACGTCAAACCTTCGAAATGGACGGGGTGCGCGCGGGGACCGCTTCACCCTTGCGGATCGAAAGTATAGCCAATGCCGGCAATGGTGAGGATGAAACGCGGTTGGCTGGGGTCCGGCTCGATTTTGGCGCGCAGACGTCGGATCAAGCCGCGAACCAGGTCCCGTTCCCCTTCTCCCGTGTACCCCCACACCTGCTCGACCAGGATTTCAGCCGGCAGGACCTGCCCGCGATGGATCATCAGCGCGTAGAGCAGGCGGAATTCCAACTGCGTGAGCCGCTTGGGGCCCAGGATCCCCACCTGCACGGTGCGCGTCGCCGGGTCCAGGGTCAGATCGCTGATGGTGAGGGTCGGCAGTGTGAAGAAGGGCAGCCCGGCCGCGCGGCGCAACAGGGCGCGCACCTGTGAGATCAACAGCCGGGGGGCGAACGGCCGGGTCACGACCAGATCGGCGCCGGATTCCAGCAACAGCGCGTGCATCGCTTCCTCGATCTGTTCGGCGACGAGCACCAGGGGGATTTCCGTCTGGGCGCGGATCATCCGCACCTGCGCCAGCGGGGAACCGGCGGGCATGGCCAGGAGGATCAGGTCGGCCGGCATCTCTGGCTGATTCTGCAGCGCGTGTTCCAGATCCGTCGAACGGGTGACGGTCATGCCGGCGCGCTGGAGGATCAGCGACAGGATGGCCGCTTCATCCGGATCTTGAGACACCAACAGGGCGCGCATGTGAAGGGATGACTCCGTGTGTCGCGCAGCGGCCGTCGCTTCAGAGCTGGGCGGCAATCTGCGCGGCGATTTGCGCGTTGTTGAGGAGCAGGCTCTCGTTGGCGCGGCGACTGCGTGCTTCGCTCAGGGTAACCAGGCGGGCCAGCAGGTATGGCGTCAGCTGCTTGCCGGAAATGCCCCGCGCTTCAGCCTCGGCGATGGCCTGCGCGATCAGCGGTTCGATCTCCGGCGCCGGGATTTCAGCTTCTGGCGGCACCGGCGCGGCGACCAGCAGCCCCTGGGACAGGCCTAACGCGCGTTGACTGTCATAGACGGCGGCGACTTCGGCGGCGTGGGTGACGCGCTGATCTACGGGCAGGCCCGATTCACGGCTGTAGAAGGCCGGGAAGGTCGCGGTTTGCCATCCCAATACCGGCACGCCCCAGGTCTCCAGGAATTCTAGCGTGCGGGGCAGGTCGAGGATGGCTTTGGCGCCCGCGCAAACGACGATCACGGGCGTCGTCGCCAGCGTGGGCAGATCGGCGGACACGTCCTCGGGATGCCCGCGATGCACGCCGCCAATTCCGCCTGTCGCGAAGACGCGCAAGCCGGCGCGTTGGGCGAGCAGCATCGTTGCGGCGACCGTCGTCCCGCCGTGCAGGCCGCGTAGCCGCGCCAGGGGCAGGTCGCGGATGCTGGTCTTGAGGGCGGTCTCGCGCGCCAGGCTCTCGATTTGAGCTTCGGTCAGGCCCACCGTGGGGCGTCCTTCCCACACGCCGATGACGGCGGGGATTGCGCCGGCGGCGCGAATGGTCTCCGCCATGCGCCGGGTGATTTCAAGATTGGCCGGATAGGCAAAGCCATGGGTGATCAGCGCCGATTCGAGCGCCACGAGCGGGGCGCCGTTGGCAAGCGCTGTCTGAACTGTTTCGGCAATGGCGATGGGCATGATTTCCTCCCTTAATTGCGGACCGCGTCAGGGACGCAAGAGACGTGCTGCCAGGGCAGCGTAAGCGCCGGCGGCGCTGTAAACCTGTTCCAGGGGCACATTTTCATTGCAGGTGTGGGCCAGATTGGGATCCCCCGGTCCGAACCCCACCGTGGGGATGTGGGCTACCCCCGCCGTGTAGGCGCCTTCCGTGGCGAAATGCCACTTGCTCAGTCCCGGATGCAAGTTCACGTCCCGCGCGGCTTGGAGCATGGCGGTGATCAGCGGGTGATGTTCGTCCAGCGCCCAGGAGGGCGAGGCGCGGCGGGCGCGGAGGACTTTGCCGGTGTGCGTGCGCACTTCCTCCTCGATGACGGCGACGGCAGCACGCACCCCTTCGCGGGCGATGACGCGCTGAATTTCGGCCAGGGCCAGGGCCTCGGTCTCGCCGACTGTCAGTCGCCGGTCAATGATCAGCTCGCAGCGTTCGGGGATGGCGTTGCGGCTCACCGCGTGAGAACGGATGTCGGTCACGGCCAGTACTCCCGTCCCCAGGAAGGGATCTTCGGCCAGCTGCTCCGCGAGGATTTCCAGGCCGAAGATGACCCGTGCGGCGGCGTAGATGGCGTTTTCCCCCAACTCGGGCCGGGCGGAATGCGCCGATTTGCCCTGGAGGGTGAGCTGGATTTCCAGATGCCCACGCTGCGCCCGCACTACCTGCAAATCCGAAGGTTCCGCGATCACGACCCACTGCGGGTGCAGGCCGCTTTCCTCCAGAAACGCGCGCGTGCCGACGCCCTCGGCAGGCTCTTCCAGGCCGACGGTGGCCACCACCACCTGTCCCGCCAGGGGGGCGCCGGTGCGCAGCAGGTGCGCGGCGCCGTAGACGGCGGCCGCCAACCCGCCCTTCATGTCACAGCTGCCCAGGCCGTAAAGTCGTCCCTGTTGCACTTCAGCGCTCCAGGGATCCACTTTCCAGCGCCCCGGCTCGGCGACGGTGACGGTGTCCATGTGCGTATTGAGCAGCAACGTCGGCCCGCTGTCGTTGCCGACCCGCCCGCTGACGTTGCCGGCGGAGTCCATGTTCACCCCGGCAAAGCCAAGGCGCTGCATTTCCGCCTGCACCAACGCCGCGACGGCACCTTCTTGCCCGGGCAAACTGGGCGTTTGCACAAGGCGTTGCAAAAAATTCAGGAGCGCCTCAGTCTCGGTAGGGGAAAGTTGCCAGGAATTCATACTGTGATCCTTATGCTGAGTATTTTTGGTTTAATACGCCCCTTTGGCCAACAGCACTTTGGGGAGGGTACGCAGGAGAATTTGGAGATCGAGCCATGGCGACCAGTGTTCGATGTAGTAGATGTCCAGCAGCGCCATTTCGTCGAAGGTGAGGTCGCTGCGCCCGCTCACTTGCCAGAGTCCCGTCATGCCGCCGGGCACCGAAAGTCGCTGCATGTGCCAGGGTTGATAACAGGCCACTTCCGAGGGGACAGGCGGGCGGGGACCGACGAGGCTCATCTCGCCGCGCAAGACGTTGAGCAGCTGCGGCAGTTCGTCCAGGCTCGTGCGGCGCAAGAACGCTCCGACGCGGGTGAGGCGGGGATCCTCACGAATTTTGAAGAGCGGGCCGTCGGCTTCGTTGAGCGCCAAGAGCTTTTGCTGTTCCTCTTCCGCGCCAACGCGCATGGAGCGGAATTTGATGATGGGGAACTGCTGATGGCCCTTGCCCACCCGTAGTTGGGTGAAGAACACCGGTCCCGGGGAATCGAGCTTGATGGCGATGGCGATCAGCGCGAACAGCGGGGCGCCTATCAGCAGGCCAAGAACGGCGCCGACAATGTCCACGGCGCGTTTGAAGATGAGGGCTGCCGGGCTGAACGCGATTTCGCGCACGCTGACGAGGGGCACGCCGCCCAGGTCGCTCACCTCGACCTGGCTCAGGCTGAGTTGGAACAGGTCAGGCACGATGCGCGCCACGACGTGCCGTCGTTCACATTCCCGCAGCACATTCAGAATCCGCCGATGGAAGGTCCACGGCAGCGTGATCAGCACTTCATCCACCGCCTCGGTCGTGATGATGTCCGCCAGACTATCTAGCGAGCCCAGGCCCTTGATGCGGCCGATTTCCTTTTCACCCTTGGCCGGGTTATCGTCCACATAGCCGACGATGTGATATCCCAGCTGCGGCTGCGCGACGATGTTGCGGATCACCCGCCGGCCCACTTCCCCCGCCCCCACGATGATGACGCGCTTCACCCCGATGCCCTTGCGGAACAGGTGTTGTTGGATGAGCAGGATCGCCGCCCGGTCTAACGACATCAGGATGATGATGCCGATGCCCGCTTCCAACAGCAGCAGGCGCGAGTAGACGAGGGGCCGGGAGACGAAAGCATAGGCCAGGATCAACACCAACGCGGTCGTGACGGCGTTGACGATGCGGGTGACGTGATCGAGCCAGCTGCGTCCGCGCCACTGGCGGTAGGCGCCCTCTAGCCACAGAATGCCGGGGATCAGTCCCACGAACAGCACGCCGAAGGGCGTGTAGGCGCGCAGCGGGGCATCGTAGACCACGTCTACGAACCATTGCAGGCGGTAGCGCAATTCGTATGCCAGCAACAGGCCCAGCAGGATCATCGCGATATCCAGCGGCATGACCCACCAGGGGCTCGCGTCCTTGTGTTTTTTATGTTTCTCATTCATGGTGCAGGAACGTTGGATTGAGCTCATGAAGGTAGCAGGGTGCGATAGAGGGTCGCGGTTTGACGGGCCGCGGCAGGCCAGTTGAATTGCGCCGCATGGGCGGGGCCACGTTCACGCAGGGTTTCGCGCAGCGCCGTGTCGTGCAGCAGGCGTTCCATGCCGGCGACGATGGCTTCCACGTCATCGGGCGGCGCCAGCAGCGCCGCGTCGCCGGCAGCTTCCGGCAGGGAAGCCGCATGGGCGGCCAGCACCGGCGTGCCACAGGCCAGCGCTTCCGCGACCGGTAGCCCGAATCCCTCATAGTACGACAGGTAAACAAACATCGTAGCTGCATTATACCAGAGTGCCTGACTGTCGGCGGGGACGTAGCCCGGAAAATGGACCCGCTCTTGCAGGCCCAGGCGCTCGACTTCGGCGAACAGCGGCTCGTAGAGCCACCCCTTCCCGCCGGCCAACACCAGGTGCAGGTGCGGGTCGCGCAATTGGGCGAAAGCGCGCACCAGCGTGAGCAGGTTCTTGCGCGGTTCCAGCGTCCCCAGGTAGAGGATGAAGCGTTCGGGCAGCCCCTGCGCCTCACGGAAGCGGGCGACCTCGGCGGGCGGAAGCGGACGGAAGCGCGTCTCGATGCCGGGGTAGACCACATGGATGCGCTCCGGCGGCGTCCCTAGCAGCGCCGTGATTTCGTGAGCCGTGAAGTGTGAGATCGTGAGGATGGCCGCGGCGCGACGGGCGGAGAGCCGCGTCAGCGTGCGGAGATACATCCCCTTGCTGCGCTGGAAAAATTCCGGGTGGCGGATGAATCCCAGGTCCAGGATGGTGAGCACCTGCGGACAAGGGCTGAGCAGCGGGCCGATGAAGGCCGGCGCGTGAAGCAAATCCGCTTTGAGGCGCGTCAGCTCCCATGGCAGGCAGGTCTGTTCCCACAGGATGCGGAGAGCGGGGCGGTGCGTGGGAAATCGTGAGGATTTGACCGGCATGGTGATGTCGTCAGGCAGGGCGCGAGGTCCTGTCAATGCCAGATAGCGCAGACGGTCGTCGGGTTGCAACTCACGGAGCAGGTTCAAGATATAGGCATGGATGCCGGCGCTGCGATAGGAAGCCTCACCCGAAACGAGCTGCGCATTGAGGGCCACCAGAGATTGCGTTCCCATTACGATTTATTATAGGCGCAATATGTTGTATGACAACGTCGGTTTACTTGCCAGTCCAGTGTTCCGCGTTAAAATGCGAGGAGCGTCACGTGCGGGAGGTCGGCGGTCCCCCCTGGGTGGCGCAAATAACGTGGAAACGTGGACACGTGCGAACGTGTGAACTTGAGCACGGGTTCTATTTTCAGAGGAGACGAGCGATGTCTGATCAGCCGGAAGTCGGGGCCTTGCACGTCATCGTTCATGGCGTGGTGCAGGGAGTGGGATTTCGCTATTTCGTGCTCCGGCGCGCGCAGCCATTGGGATTGACCGGTTGGGTGCGTAACCTCCCTGACGGCACGGTCGAAATCCGCGCGGAAGGGCCGGTGTCCAAACTGCAGGAGCTGCTCGCAGCTTTGCCGTACGGGCCTTACGGGGCGCACGTGGACCGCGTCGAACACCTGGCGGTCGTGCCGACCGGTGAATTCACGGATTTCTTGATTCGTTAAATGCACTGAGGCGATGCTCTTGAAAAAGCCGGCTACGATTGCCTGGATGGTACTGCTCCTGTCGTTCATCGCCTGCCTGGGGTTGGCGATTGGGACGCCGTTACTGGTACGCTGGTATCTTGGCAACGCTACCTATCCCCTGCAGGTGATTATTCAGCCGCGCGGCGGAATTGTCGGCATCCAGGAGAAGGGGCGCGGCGATGTGGCGCTGCTGAGCGACATGCGCGAAGTCCCCCGACAGAGCCGCATTGTACTTTCTTCCGCCGACGCCGAAGCGTTTTTGCTGTTCTATCTCCCCATGCGCCCCGATACCCCTGTCGGCACGCTCCAGCTCTACGGCGAGACAGACCTCACCTTCCTCTCCGCGCGCACGCCGCGTTTTACGACGCACAGCGAGCTGCCCCATCAACTCGTGCTTCAGGTGGACGTGAGCCGCGAACTGCGGGTGAACCTTGGCGGCGACGCTGACCGCACTTCGGATTTACAGCTGCAGACGCCGCACGGCGCGGTGCAGCTGGAGGACGGTTCGTATACCCTGGCCGTGGATCAGGACCGCACTGAAATCATCGTGCGCCAGGGACGGGCGCGCATCCCCGATCCCGCCGATGGCGCGCTGCTGTCGCTGGTCAGCTCGCAGCGCGTGGAATTGACGGACGCCGGGCTGGGCGAAATCCATATTGGCGGACAGCGCAACATTCTGCGCAACGGCGATTTTGTCCAGAGCCTCGACCCGCATTGGACGGCTTACGTGCTGGCTAAGGAACGCCCGGATCAGAGCGATGGGGTTGTCCTTCGTCCGCCCGATCGCGATGTGGTGACTTTCGACCGCACGGGGGTCGGGCATATCGAGTTGGGCATCACGCAGCGGCTGAACCAGGACGTGCGGGGGGTCACGGCGCTGTACGTCACGGCGCTGCTCAAGGTGGATCAGCAGAGCGTCCCCGTCTGCGGCGCGAACGGCACGGAGTGCCCGGTGATGCTGCGTGTCACTTTCCTGGACACGCAGGGCGGTTTCCACGAATGGCTGCAGGGCTTCTATTACCTTTCGGGATCTTACTCCAATACGTGCCCCATCTCCATCTGTGAAAGCCAGCCGCAGCACATTCAAATCCCTCAGAGTGCCTGGTTTGCTTACACCTCTCCCGATTTGATCGGACTGATGCGCGAACGCAATCTAACGCCGGCGACCCTCCTCTCGGTAGATGTCTATGCCTCCGGTCATACTTTCACCTCGGAGGTGGATGACGTGGCGCTGTTGGTGGAGGAGTGATGGCCGAAGAGGTCCTGTCATGTTATCCTACCGGTAAATTGCCTCAGGCGGAGTTGCTCAGGCTCCTGACGCCTTTCCAGACGACGGATCCTCGGGTGATTCTCGGCCCGGCTTTGGGGCACGATGCCGCCGTTGTGGATTTCGGCGACCGTTATGTGGCGACTAAAAGCGACCCCATCACTTTTGCCACCGAGGAGATCGGCTGGTACGTCGTCCACATCAACGCCAACGACATTGCCTGTGTGGGAGCGACGCCGTGCTGGTTCATCGCCACCCTGCTGCTGCCCGCCGGCAAGACCACGCCCGCGCTGGCCGAACAAATCTTCATGCAATTGCAGGCGGCCTGCTCCGAGGTGGGCGCCGCGTTGATCGGCGGGCACACCGAGATCACCCACGGTCTGGATCGCCCCATTGCCGTGGGGACCATGCTGGGGGAGGTCGCGCCGGAGCGCCTCATCCGCTCGGATGGCGCGCGTCCTGGCGATCGTCTGTTGCTGACTAAGGGGATTGCTATCGAAGGCAGCGCCATCCTGGCCCGGGAGCTGGCGCCGCAGCTGCGCGCGCGCGTGACTGCAGACGTCCTGGCGCGGGCGGCCGGCTTTCTGCACACTCCCGGCATCAGCGTCGTGCGTGAAGCGCAGCTTCTCGCCGCGTTGGAGGGCGTCCACGCCATGCACGATCCCACGGAAGGCGGTGTAGCGACGGGAATCCAGGAGCTGGTGGGGGCGGCGGGATGGGGCGCGGTCATCGAACGCGTGGCCTTGCCCATCTTGCCGGAGACGGCGGCGCTATGTCGCGCGCTCGACCTGAATCCCTTGGGGCTGATTGCGTCCGGCGCGTTGCTCGCGGCGGTGGCCCCGGAGGCTTTGCCGCGCGCCCTGGAGACGCTGCGTGCCGCTGGCATTCCGGCGGCGGAGATCGGCGCGGTGACGGAGGCCCCCGGCGTGTTCCTGCGGGATGCGGACGGCGTGATGCCGCTGCCGCGCTTTGACCGGGACGAGCTGGCGCACCTGTTCGATTGAGCTGCGCGTGACGCCGTATGGAGCACCTCGACGCTGGCTGGCTGTCCCAATTCCCCCCTGACCGCGAAGGACGCTATTCCTTCCTCCATAAGGTCTTTATCCTCACCGGCCTCATGGGAAAACTGTCCCCGGAGAGATTGCTCCCTGCCTGGGCCGCGCTGGTCGCCATTGCGGCCTGGCCCTGGCGCGAGCAGCGCGGCCTCGCGGCGGGGATCGCCGCCGTCGCCTGCCTGGGGGATTGGGCGACGCTGGCGTTGCTGCCGCGTCGCGGGCGTTCGTGGGGACCGGTGACGCCGTCGTTGCTGGCGTTGCAGCTGCTGCGCGTGGGGCTTTCCTGGCTTCTGGCATGGACGATCGGACGATGGACTTCGCCGTTGCCGGCGTCAGCCGGGTGGGCGCTCCTCATGGCGGCGCTCAGCGGCGTGCTCTACTACGCCACCTGGGTCGAGCCTTTCCGGGTGGGGGTCACGCAGCAGACCTTGCGCCTGGAGCCGTGGGAAGGCGCGCCCTTGCGGGTCCTGCACATCTCCGATCTGCACTTCGAGGGTCCCTCGCCGCGCGAGGCGACGGCAGCGGCGGCGATCGCTGCCCTGCGCCCGGACCTCATCTTGCTCACGGGAGATTATCTCAACATCTCCTCGGTCTATGATCCGGCGGCGCAGGCGGGAGCGCGGGCCTGGCTGGCGCAGTTACAGGCGCCGCTCGGCGTTTACGCGATCACTGGCAGCGCGCCGGTAGATGTCCCCGGCATCATCCCGGAGATCTTTGCCGATCTGCCGATCCGCTGGCTGGAGGATGCCGCGCTGCCGGTGACGTGGGAGGGACAGACGCTGTGGCTGCTCGGCGTGCGGTGCACCGTCAACGCGGAGCGGGACGCTGCGGCGCTGGCCGAAGTGCGCGCGCGGGTTCCCGATGGCGCGCCGGCCATCCTGCTCTATCATACGCCCGATCTCATGCCGCAGGCGGTCGAACTGGGCCTGGAGCTGTACCTGGCCGGTCATACCCACGGCGGACAGCTATGTCTCCCGTTCTACGGGGCTCTCTTCACCAGCTCGCGCTGGGGGAAAAAGTACGAGAGGGGCCGATATACGGAGGGGCGGACGACGCTTTACGTGAGCCGGGGCCTGGGGATGGAAGGCCTGGGCGCCCCGCGCGCGCGGCTGTTGGCGCCGCCGGAGCTGGTGCTGTGGGAACTGCGGGGATGCTGAATGCTCGCATGATCGCTGTCGCTATTGACCGACGGGGGCAACTGTGGTAAGATGCGGGTGGGCTTGAGTCGGCCAGGTGATCGCAGGCTGCCGGTGCCCGGCAGCGTGAGGAAAGTCCGGACTCCACAGGGTACGACGCCGGGTAACACCCGGGCGGGGCGACCCGCGGACAGGGCCACAGAGACATACCGCCGACGTCCCGCAAGGGGCGGGCAAGGGTGAAAAGGTGGTGTAAGAGACCACCGGCGCGGCGGGCAACCGCTGCGGCCAGGTAACCCCCGTCGGGAGCAAGGCCAAGCAGAGGGGAAGGCCGGCCTCAGGGTCGGTCGGGAGGCGACCCGTCTCCTCCCTAATGGGCAACCTTCGGGTAGGCTGCTGGAGGTGATGGGTAACCATCATCCTGGAGAGATGATCACCGCCGCGGTGCGAAGGCGCTGCGGTACAGAATCCGGCTTATCGGCCGACTCGAGCCTTCCCCTTCCATCCACGCTTGCCATCCGTTTGTTTTATGGTATAGTTGCCATTCGAGCTCAGACGGGCCTTCCGCTCCCGGCATGACCGGGAGCAAACCCATGGAAAGGAGGAAAATCCGTCTTGGTCACACGTAGCTATGAGTTAATGTTCATTGTCAATCCGGAGCTGCCCGAGGAAAATCTGGAGGCGCTTCTCAACCGGGTGCAGACCTATCTGCACGATGCCGGCGCCACAGTTTTAGAATTCCGGAATTGGGGCACCCGCCGCCTGGCCTACGCCATCAAGGGCTTCCGCGAAGGGCGTTATTACCTCACCCGCTTCAATATGCCCACCGACGCCGTCAAGGATTTCGAGCGCCGCCTGTTGCTGATCGAAGGGATCCTGCGGGAGCTGCTCATCCTGGTCGAGGGCGTTCCTGTAAGTGAGCCTGAAGAAGTCATGCCGGAGTTTGAGGTGGTCGCGGAGGATGTGTCGGAGCCCACGGCTGAGTTTCCTGGATTTGTGGAGGATGTGCCGGCGGAGTTTGACGAGACGTTCTAGCGACTATCAGACGAAAACTTATTCGGTGAAAGGGCCTGGCAATGGCGCGTGGATTGAACAAGGTGCTGATCATTGGTCATCTGGGGCAAGACCCGGAGATGCGGTTCACCGCCAGTGGCCGGCCGGTGGCAGCGTTCAATGTGGCAACCTCGCGGCGTTGGACCGACAACGATGGTGAGCGGCAGGAAGAGACCGAGTGGTTTCACGTCGTCGCCTGGGGTGGGCTGGCCGAACTGTGTAAGAAACGGCTGCACAAGGGCTCTCAGGTCTATGTAGAGGGTCGCTTGCAGACCCGCTCCTGGGAAGGCCCGGAGGGACAGCGCTTCTATCGCACCGAGCTGGTGGCCCAGGAGATGGTTTTCCTTGACAGCTTCGAGGAGCCTGTGGGACCTGATGAGGAACGCGAGTCACTGTACGACGGTAGCGAGGAGTTCCTCTCTACCGTCTCCTAGTCTGATTTTCAAACCAACCCATTATCTCTTGTAGAGGAGCAAGCACTGTGAGTACGGAGCGAAGGAATTCCCCCCGCCGGCAGAAATTCCCGGCGCGGCGTAGAATGTGTCAGTATTGTATGGATGAGGTCAGCGAAATTGACTACAAGGACGTAGATCGGTTGCGCCGTTTCATCAATGAGCGTGGCAAGATTCGCCCGCGCCGGCAGACCGGTGTGTGCGCCAAGCATCAACGCCGGTTGGCGGTCGCCATCAAGCGTGCGCGGCACATGGCGCTCCTGCCGTTTGTGACAGAAATGCGTCATCACTAAACAGGGGCTGAGCATCACGGGCATAGGGATTCCTATGCCCTTTGCTTATACCCTGTGAGGAGTGAGTGGAATGGCAAAAGAGCAACAACGTCCCCAGAAGTCGCCCAATCGCAAGCAACTGGCCACGCGCAAACGCGATGAAAAGGCGCAGCGTATTATCACGTGGATTGCCATCGGCGTTGGCGTGGTGATTCTGTCTGTGCTTGGGTATGGCGTGGTCAGCGAGCTGTTTATCAAAGCCAATGCGCCGGTCGCCCGGGTGGATGGGGAGCCCATTAAGACTAAAGATTATCAGGCGCGGGTGCGTTTCGAGCGTTTGAGCACGAGAAGTCAGATTCTGCAATACGAAAACTATCTGGCGCAGTATGACACGACCGATGAATTCATGCAGACGCTGGCGACGCAACTGCAACAGCAGAAGCAGCAGCTGGAGCTGCAGTTGGCGCCGGGATCGGTGGCGATTTTTGGCAGTAGTGTGCTCGATAAAATGGTCGAGGAGCGCCTCGTGAGCAAAGAGGCGGCCCGCTTGGGGATCACCGTCACCCCAGAGGAAGTGGACCGACAGATCGAGAGCCTGTTTGGTTATGACCGTGACGCTGTGGCGGCGACTGATCCCCTCACAACCACTGGAACCGTCACGAACACGAAGACGCCGATGACGCGGGCGGAGTTCGAGACTTATTACGAGCAGTTCAAAAGCGTGTATCTGCGTCCGAGCGGCCTTTCCGAAGAGGCCTTCCGCCAGAGCGTAGAGATCGAATTGCTGCGCCCTAAAGTGGTGGAGGCGCTGACGCAGGACATCGAGACCAAGGCCAATCAGGCGCAGGTGACGGTGTTGGTCACTGGCACTCTGGAAGCCGCGCTGGCTTTGCAGGAGCGTTTGAACGCCGGTGAGGCGGTTGATGCGCTGGTGGAAGAGCTCAACAACAGTGAGACCGGCGGCGGGTGGGCCGCGGATTTGGGCTGGGTGCAACCGGGACGGTTGACGACGGACTTCAGCGCTGACGTGGACACGGCGGCCTTTGAGATCCCTGTGGGAACGGCTTCTGATCCCATCACCAGGAACGAGACAGAGTACTACGTGGTGTTCGTGCGTGCGCGTGAGGTGCGCGATCTGGATGAGGCGACGTTGAGCGCCGCACGGGAGCAACGCTTCAGCGAGTGGCTGGCCGAGCAGAAGCAGAGCCGTGTCGAGTATCTGGATTACACCAAAGTCACTCCAGACACGCCATAGGGAGATAGCCTCCTCGGAAAAGATCAGTGAGTCGTGAGAAGAGAGTCGTCGCAGTCTCTGCTCACGACTTACATTTTCGTGCTTGCTCGGTGTGCACCAGCACATGGCGTCTTCTTACAAAACTGCTATAGTTTGCAGATGATGAAGGATGCTGGGGCTATGGATTTGTCCAAAATCCAAAGATATGGCGGGGATGACAGATGAAAACGACGGCTTACTTCAGAACCAGTGTCATGGTCCGTCGTCCTTATCTCAAGATAGAATGGATTGAGCATGTCCAGAACAATCCTATCCGCACTGAGGTGCAG
>JAGPHL010000017.1:17521-21887 GCA_018055515.1 Anaerolineae bacterium | reverse complement strand
GTCTGGCACCCTGGCGTCAGGCTAAAAGTCACCTCACATTTTCATTTTTGGATGATGTGCGCCAGCACCTGGCGTCTCCTTCTTCGATAATCAGCCACATTTTACTCGCTCATGACGAAGACGTCAATCCGTTGCGGCCGAGGAACTGCCGCTCGTAGAGATCGCGGTAGATGCCGCCGCGGGCGAGCAGTTCCGCGTGGGTGCCGCGTTCGACGATCCGTCCTTCGTCCAGGACACAGATGAGATCGGCGTGGGTGACGGTGCTCAGCCGGTGCGCGATGACGATGGCGGTGCGCCCCTGGAGCAGCCGCGTCAGCGCCTCCTGGATCAAGGCCTCGGTGACGGTGTCCACGCTGGCGGTGGCCTCGTCCAGGATGAGGATGCGCGGATCGGCGAGGATGGCGCGGGCGATACACAGCAATTGCCGTTGTCCCAGCGAGAGGTTGACGCCGCCTTCCACGATGCGGGTGGCGTAGCCCTCCGGCAGCGCATGGATGAACTCGTGGGCGTTGGCGGCCTGCGCCGCGGCGATCACGGCCGCGTCGCTGGCGTCTGGACAGCCAAAGCGGATGTTTTCGGCAATAGTCCCCGCGAAGAGGAAGGGGTCTTGCGGCACGAGCCCCATTTGCCGTCGCAGGGAGGCCTGGTTGACCGTGCGGACGTCAATTCCGTCAATGCGCACGCTCCCCTCCGTGACCTCATAGAAACGGGCGATGAGGTTGGCGATGGAAGTTTTCCCCGCGCCGGTGGGGCCGACCAGGGCGATGGTTTGGCCCGCGGCGATCTGCAGATTCACGTCGTGGAGTACGGTGTGAGTGCCCTGATAGGCAAAGGAGACATGGTCGAGGACGATGTCGCCCCGAATGGGCGGCATGTCCGGCGCGCCGGGGGCGTCTTGCACATCGGGAACGGTGTCGAGCAGTTCGAGCACGCGCTCGCCGCCGGCGATGGCTGTCTGGAAGGTGTTGTAGAGCTGGCTGAGCTCCTGGATTGGCTGGAAGAAGCGTCCCACGTAGGAGATGAAGGCGACGACGACCCCCAGCGTCAGCGTTCCCGCCGCGACGCCGTGCCCGCCAAACCAGAGGACGATGGCGGTCGCCAAAATGCTGAGGAATTCTACCCCCGGCAGGAAGGTCAGCGAGAGCGACATGGCATTGACGAAGGCATCGCGGTTGGCGCGGTTGACCTTGTCGAAACGTTCGGCAGAAGCGCTTTCCTGGGCGAACGCCTGGATCACGCGCATTCCGGAGAGATCCTCCGCCAGATCGCCGACGACGGCGGCCGTGCTGGAGCGGGTCTGGCGGAACGCGACGCGCGCGCGGCGGGAGAACCACAGCGTCATCAACAGCATCAGCGGCAGGACGCTGAAGGCGTAGAGCGCCAGCTGCGGGCTCATCGAGAGCATGACCCCGACGATGCCGCCGAGCAGCAGCATGTCCCCCATGAGGGTGATGAGCCCCTCAGAGAGCAGCTCGTTGATCACGCCAACGTCGCTCATCACGCGGGAGATCGTCACCCCGGCGATGTGCGTGTCGTGATAGCCCAACGACAACCGCTGCAGATGCTCGAAGAGCTGATTGCGCAGGGTCATGAGGACGCGCTGTCCCACCCACGTGAGCAAATACTGTTGCGCGGACGAGGTCACGTAGATGCCGACGAGCGCTCCGCTCAACACCAGGGCCATGCGGTTCAGCCCGTGCAAATCCCCCTGGGCGATGTACTGGTCAATGATGATTTTGGTCAGGTAGGGGATGAGGAGGGTCAGCGCGGTAGCGATCACCATCATGACGAAAGCGCCGGCCATCTGTCGCGCGTAGGGGCGCAGATAGCCGAGGAGGCGTCGCACGATGCGGCTGTCGAAGACCCGCCCGGTCCCGTCGCCCTCGCCGTGGCTTTCCAGCGCGCCGCGGGGACCCATGTTCAATCCGCCGCCGAAACTAAAGCTCATGGGATGTCACCTCGTGTTCCCGAACCGTGTTGTTTCATGGGGTACCTCCTCTGGCGGACGGAGTGCGCGCCTGTTGCACTTTGGAAAGCAACCAGGGGCGCGGATTGTGGATCATACGGACAAGTTTGCCCGGAATACTGTTCATAATTGCGGTCTCCCCTGCCTCTCTGCTCCCTCGCTCCCCGGCTCCTCCGCTTCTTCACGTAGCTGCCGTTGATAGATCTCCGCGTACAATCCGGAGGTGCGCAGGAGCTCGGCGTGGGTACCGGCGGCGGCGATGCGTCCCTTCTCCAGGACAAGGACGAGGTCGGCGGAGCGGACGGTGCTGAGCCGTTGGGCGATGACGAAGCTGGTGCGACCTTCCATCAGACGTTCCAGAGCGAGCTGGATGAGATGCTCGGTTTCGCTGTCCACGCTGGCCAGCGCATCATCGAGGATGAGGATCCGGGGGTCCTTGAGCAAGGCGCGGGCAATGGCGATGCGCTGTTTTTGTCCGCCGGAAAGGGTCAGGCCGCGCTCGCCGACGGGGGTGGCGTAGCCCTCCGGCAAGGCGAGGATGAAGTCATGCGCCTGTGCGGCTTGCGCCGCCGCAAAAATCTCCTCGTCGGTCGCGTCGGGGCGTCCGAACGCCAGGTTCTCGCGGAGGGTGGCGGCGAACAGGGTGGTTTCCTGCAGGACGATGCCGATCTGATCTCGCAGCGACTTCAGGGTCACGTCCCGCAAATCGTAGCCGTCAATGGTGATGCGTCCCGCCGTGGGATCGTAGAAGCGCGGCAGGAGATTGATGATAGTGGACTTGCCGGACCCCGTCGCACCCAGCAGGGCGATCATCTGACCCGGTTGCACCTCGAAACTGACGTCGGAGAGCACCTTGTGGCGCCCGAAATAGGCGAAGGAAACGTTCTCGAAGCGGACGTGTCCACGCACCGGCGGCAAGGGGATGGCGTTAGGCGCGTCATGCACTTCCGATTGGGCGTCGAGGATCTCGAAGATTCGCTCGCCGGAGGCGATGGCCTGTACTACCGCCGGGAGGATCATTCCCAGGCGGCGAACGGGTTGGACGAGCTGCCCCAGGTAAGCGCTGAAAGCGATCATCTCGCCGAGGGTGAGTTGGCCACGGATGACCAGCGCGCCGCCGTACCAGAGGATGAGCACCGTCCCGACATTGGCGAGCAGCTCGATGAAGGGCATGGTGCGCGCGCGCATGGCGGCGGCGGTAGTGGAGAGTTTGAACCATTCCAGATTGTCGGCCTGGAAGCGGGCGATTTCGGCGCGTTCCTGCGCGAACGCCTTGACGATGCGCGCGCCGTGCAGGTTCTGTTCCAGGCGGGTGGTGAGCACTCCCAGCTGATCCTGAATGCTGCGGGAGAGGGGACGGAAGCGGCGCCCGAAACTCCAGGCGCGGTAGGCGATGAGGGGCATGGTGGCCAGGGAGAGGAGCGTCAACATCGGATTCATCTGCGCCAGGACAACGGCCGTGGTGATGAGCAGCAGGCTCCCTTCGATCAGCCGCATCGAAGCGCGCCCGGTGAGGAAGCGCAGGCGTTCCACGTCTTGGATGGCGAGCGAGAGTAGCTGTCCGGTCTCTGTACGGTCGTGATAGGAAAAGGAGAGGGAGGAGAGCTTGCTGTGCAAGGCCTTGCGGAGCTCGTAGGCCGCGCCCTGCGAACCGATTTCGACCCAGCGGCCCTGATAGTAGGCGAGGACGCTCTTCAGCAGCGCCAACCCCAGCAGGATCAGCGTGGCGGTGGTGAGGAATTTGAGGTTCTGCGTGTGGATGCCCTCATCTATGATGCGGCGGATGAGCTGCGGGATGAGTAATGTCAGACCGTTGATGGCGAAGAGCAACAGATAAGCGCCGATCACGTAGCGGCGATAGCCGCCCAAATAGCTGAAACAGCGCCACAAAGTCCGCCCGGCGCCGGGCGTTTGGGGGAGCAAGGGGATGATTTCGGGCTGATCTTTTTCTGCGGCCATAGGCTCCTGAGGTCAGGGATGAGATGTCGTCTCTGGTCCCACAAATCTCGCATAGATTTCGGGCATGGCGATGCCGAAGCGCTGGCAGAGCCGGCTGACATCGTGATAGTCGTTTGCATCTACGGGGTAGCCGGTGTGAAAAGCCACCAGCCACTCTGGGGTGATGCACTGGACCGGGAAGCCATTGATGGCGCCATGGCCTTGCAGGGAGGCGTAGGGGTAGGGCACACCGAAAATGTGGTTGCCGGCGGCGTCGAAAGTGCAGGAATGCACATCTAGCAGGCGTCCCTGCGCGTCGCCGAGCACGAAATTGCATTCCCAGGTATCGTCGCGCGGCACGTCATGAAATCCCCGCGCCTCGAGCAACGCCCGCAGCTTGGGCACGTCCCGGTGCTGCATGGCGATGTCCAGGTCCTCGTGCGGGCGCGTCTGCTCGCCGAG
>JAGPHL010000017.1:8780-17421 GCA_018055515.1 Anaerolineae bacterium | reverse complement strand
TACGCCCCAACCGCCATCGAGGATGACCTCAATGGCGTGCTCCTGGCATAACTGCACGATTTCAATGACATCCGTAGCCGTCATCATCGCGTGTTCCATTTCTGGCGCCCGTGTCCAGCCTGGCGCTGGCGCTAAAATTACTTAACCAGGCTAAGTATATCACGCTTGGGGAAAATGTCATCTCCATGATCTGGCCTATTTTTCTCTCAAAGCGTCGCGCGCGGCGCGCGAAATGGCACTTGACAGAGGGCGTGAGCGGGCCGACAATAAGGGTAAAGATCACGGCCCTTGCCTTGCGTCTGTATGATTTACGTATAAAATAGAAGTATATTGTTGGCATTGGCTTACGACTCTCTCACTCATAGCTGTTGAAGGAGGCGTTGGGCTTTTGAGATGGAAATATGGGTAGAATTTGTGGGTATCCCGCGTTTGTTGGCCGGCGTCCAGGAAGTGACGTTGTCGCTTCCCGCCGGGGCTTCTTATCGTGAGGTACTGCGCCAGTTGGCCCTGCGCTTCCCCGCGCTAGGCGGGCAGGTCATTGATGCTGATGGCGCGAAGCTTTTCCCCGAAAACAAAATCGCCCTCAATGGCAAGCGTATCCTGACAGAGTCTGAATTGGACCTGTCTCCCCAGGATGGTGACCGTCTGGTGATATTGTCTGTGCTCGCCGGCGGCTAAAACACTCTGAGAGCATTAACCGAAGCAGGAGGCGCCTGTATGTATGGTTATAGCGGCAAAATCCTTCACATTGATCTGAGCACGCGCAAGACCTGGGTTGAGGAGAAACCCGAATCGTGGTACAAGCTGTACATCGGCGGGGTTTCTATGGCCACGCGATTGCTCTGGGAGAACATCGAGGTCGGCTGCGATCCCCTGTCTCCGGGCAATCCCATCTGCATCGCCAACGGCATCTTCGCCGGGACGCCGGTGCCCGTAGGTGGCAAGTATGGACTGGCTTCCAAATCGCCGCTGACGGGGCTTGTCGGCGATAGCCTTTCCGGCAGCTGGTTCTCGATTGCTCTCAAGCGCGCCAGGTGGGACGGCGTCGTCATCCATGGCGCGAGCGACAAATGGATCACCGTCTTCATTGATGATGACCGGGTGCAGTTCCGGGACGCCAGCAAGCTGCTCGGCCTGGGCACTTTCGCTACCGAAGAGGCCATCCGTGCGGAGCTCGGCGATGATCAGGTGCGCTCGGCGACCATCGGCCCGGCCGGCGAGAAGGGCGTGCTCTTTGCCAACGTCACCAACGACGGCCGACAGGCGGGGCGGACGGGGCATGGCGCGGTCTGGGGTTCTAAAAAACTCAAGGCGGTCTCGGTGCGGGGCACGCACGGCGTCACCGTCGCCGATCCCGAAACGCTGATGCAGCTCTCCTTCCAGATTTCCGAGACCTCGCAGGGGCCTTACACCGCCAAGTATCGCATCCTGGGTACTTCGACGAACGTGCTCAACATGAACAAGCTGGGGCTGCTGCCGACCCGCAATTACCAGGAGGGGGTCTTCGAGGGTGCGGAGCTGGTCAGCGGCGAGTATCTCGACGCGCACTACAAGGTCAAGAAGATCGCCTGCGCGCAATGTCCCATCGCTTGTGAGCAGATGTCAGCAGTGCCCGATGGGCCGTACAAGGGCGCGATGACGGGCGTCGAATACGAATGTCTCTTCGCCAACGGGCCGAACCTGGGCATTGACGATTTGCGCGCCGTCATCAAGCTCATCGAGATCTGCGATCAGGGCGGGATGGACGCGATGAGCGGCGGGGTCACCGTTTCGTGGGCCATGGAGACGTTCGAGCGCGGCATCTTTACCAAAGAGGATTTCAAATGCGCCAAATACCCGGAGGGCTTTGAGCCACATTTCGGCAACGCCGAGGCAGCGGTCACGCTCATGGAGATGATCCGCGACCGCGAGGGCATCGGGGATTTGCTCTCCAAGGGGACGCGCCGCGCCAGTCAGATCGTGGACGCGGAGCGCGGCACGGAGACCTACAAATGGGCGATGAACAGCAAGGGCCTGGAAAGCCCCGGCTACGACGCGCGGGGCCTGAAGACATTCTCCGTCGGTGTTGCGGTAGGAACGCGCGGTGGATGTCACAATCGCAGCGCGGCTTACGACCCCGACATTCAGGGCGAGGTGGATCGCTTCTCCATTGACGACACCCGTGGGGAGATCGCCGCCAGCTCCGAGGAATACGCCGCGGTCTATGACACGCTGCCGCTGTGCAAGTTCATCCGCCGGTGCTTCACCGGCAAGGCCGACCGCGCCGGCGCCTGGCCCACCATCGCCAAACTCATCAATGCCACGACCGGCTGGAACTTCGGTTATGATGATGTGGAACTCATCGGCATTCGCGCGCACACCATCAAGAAGGCCTTCAATATCCGCGAGGGCTGGAAGCGCGCGGATGATGATCTGCCGTATCGCTGGAAGCACGATCCCATGACAAAGGGCGCTTCTGCCGGCCATGTGGTCACCGACGAGGAATTGGAATATCTCAAGGACCTGTACTACGCCGCGAAGGGCTGGACCAAAGAGGGCCTCATTCCCAAGGCGAAGCTGCTCGAGCTGGGCATGGACGATGTCGCCGAGGAAATTGGGGTCTAATCGGGAGAGAAGGAGCGATTGATGGTCACTTCGACTTCAAAATACAAGTACGTGACGTGCGATCCTGACAAGTGTATCGGCTGCCAGCTGTGCGAGTACATTTGCTCGTTCACCAAGACGGGGGAGTTCAACACCTATCGTAGCCGCATTCGGACGATTCGCGCCGAGGAAATTTTGATCACGGCGGTAGCGTGTCGCACGTGCGAGAATGCGCCCTGCGTGATTGCCTGTACGCGCGATGCGCTCACTCAGGACTCCAATACCGGCATCATTCACGTCAACGCGGAGCGCTGTGATGGCTGCGCGTGGTGCATTGAGGCGTGCGACTTCGGCGCGATTTCCATCAATCCGGCGACCAAGCTGGCGGAAATCTGCGATCAATGCGAGGATCTCGAAGAAGGCCCGCAGTGCGTGAAGTGGTGTCCCAAGGATGCTTTGGAATTGACTACGCCGGAGCAGCGCGCCCAGCGCGCCCGTCGCAAGCTGGCAAAGGAAGAAGTGCTGGGCTCATAGCGGAGAGCCGCGAAAGTGAAAAGGCGAGGGGCGCAGCCGCGCTCTCTTCGCCTTTTTCTGTGACAAGGAGCGCGATCTGTGGCCAAGGTAACCCGTGAAATAGATTACGAAAACGATCCCCCGCGCATTGGCGTCTACGTGTGCCATTGCGGCTCCAATATTGCCAGTGTGATCACGCCCTCGGAAGTCGTGGAATATGCCAAGAACCTGCCCGGCGTGGTGGTGGCTAAGGAGCACCGCTACACCTGTTCCGATCCAGGGCAGAGCATGATTCAGCAGGACATCCATGACTACGGGCTGAACCGGGTCGTGGTGGCCGCGTGCAGCGTGGCCATGCACGAGCCTACGTTCCAGGCCTGCATTGCCGATGCGGGCCTCAATCCTTTCATGTTCCAGATGGCGAACATCCGCGAGCATTCCTCGTGGGTGCATTCGCACGAAAAAGAAGCCGCCACCGAAAAAGCCAAGGAGATCGTCGCCTCGGCGGTGGCGAAAGTGACCTACGTCCGCCCGCTGGAGATGTTTGAAGTGCCGGTGACGCGCCGGGCGTTGATCATCGGCGGCGGCATCGCCGGCATCAGCGCCGCGCTCGATCTGGCGGACATGAACATCGAGACCTATTTGGTGGAGAAGACCCCCTCCATCGGTGGGCGCATGGCGCAGCTCGACAAGACTTTCCCGACCATGGACTGCTCCATCTGCATCGAGGCGCCGAAGATGGTGGACGTGGGCAAGAATCCCAACATCCACATCCTCAGCTACTCCGAGGTCAAAGAGGTCAATGGCTACATCGGCAACTTCAAGGTGAAAGTGGAACGCAAGCCGCGCTATGTGCTGCTGGACAAGTGCACGGGTTGCGGCCTGTGCGCGGAAGTCTGCCCCATTGACGTCCCCAATGTCTTTGAGGAGGGGTTGGGGCCGCGCAAGGCGATTTATGTGCCGATGGCGCAGGCGGTGCCTTCGATCTACACCATTGACATGGATGCCTGCATCAAGTGCTTTAAGTGTGTGGACGCCTGCGGCTCCCTGAGCGCCATTGACTTCGCGCAGCAGCCGGAGATCATCGAGCTCGAGGTCGGCACGATCATCATCTCTACCGGCTACGACACCTGGGATCCGGCGGAGATCGAGGAATACGGCTTCGGCGTCTACGAAAACGTCATGACGATGATGGAAATCGAGCGCCTGCACTGCGCGGGCGGCCCGACGGTGGGCGAGTTTGTGCGTCCCTCCGACGGCAAAACGCCTCACAGCCTGGCGCTCATTCAGTGCGTCGGCTCGCGCGATAAGCGTTACCACGAATACTGCTCCGGCTTCTGCTGCATGTACACCATCAAGAACGCGCTGCTGCTCAAGTGGCTCTACCCGGAGATGGACATCACCATCTTCCGCATTGACATCCGCACGCCGGGCAAGACCTACGAGGAGTTCTACGAACGGGCGCGCGAGGCGGGCATTCACTTCATCCAGGGGCGGCCCTCCGAGATTGTCGAGGACCCTGTCACCAAGAACCTGATCGTCCATGCGGAGAACATCGGCACGGGGCGGCACGTGGCGTTGGAAGTGGAGATGGTGGGGCTGGCGAATGCCGCGATCCCCTCGGCGGGTTCCTTCGATCTGGGGCGCGTGCTCACGGTGCCGAATGACACTCACGGCTGGTTCATGGAATCCCATCCCAAGCTCAAGCCGCTGGACACACCGACGGAGGGCATTTACCTGGCGGGGGCCGCGCAAGGCCCCAAGGACATCCCCCAGAGCGTGAGTCAGGGCAGCGGCGCGGCGGGACGGGCGGCGCGGGTGCTCAACGCGGGGAAGTGGGAGATTGATCCCATCATCGCGTATGTGGACCCGGCGCGGTGCATCAACGCGCGGGGTGGCAAATGTGACATCTGCTATCGCACCTGCCCTTACGGCGCGGTCATCAATCTGCCGGGGACGGGGCAACCTTCGAGCATCATCCCGGCGAAATGCCATGGCTGTGGGACGTGCGTGGCGGAATGTCCGCAGAACGCCATCTCGCAATACCATTTTACCGACGGGCAGATCGTCGCGCAACTGCACGCTTTGCTGGCGGATAGACCCGAGGAGAAAGTCATCGCTTTCACCTGCCGGTGGTGCAGCGGGATGGGCGCGGACAACGCCGGCACGAGTCATTTCGAGTATCCCGCGAATACGCGCAATATCCTGGTGATGTGCGCCGGCCGCGTGGACGCCGATTTCGTCATGGAAGCGTTCCGGTTGGGCGCGGGCGCGGTACTCGTGTCGGGATGTCATCCCCAGGACTGCCACTATATCTCCGGGCGCGGCTTCGCCGAGACGCGCATCACGCGGCTCTTCGGCCAGCTGGAGAAGCTCGGCATTTCGCCGGGGCGTTTCCGGCTGGAATCGGTCTCGGCGACGGAGGGAGCCAAGTGGGCGCGCATCATGCGGGAGATGAGCGCCGTGGTCCGCGAGTTGGGCCCGGAGGGCATTCGAGCGGAGAACGCCAAGGCGCTGCCGCAGCTCACCAAACGGCTGACGCGGATGCGGGAGGTGCCCGAGGTGGATTATTTCCTGCGCCTCGTCGAAGGGGCGCCGCTCAAGGAAGCGGAGACCGGCGTCAAACAGGCGCGCGCCAAGGGCCTGAGCCAGACGGTGGGGGCGACGGCCTGTGAGATGCCGCAAGTGCCCGCCTGTGATGTGTGTCAGCTCGCCGCTGCCTGTGCGCCTGAAGTCAAGCAGGCGAAAGGAGGCCGGTGATGGCGAACGTGCTGAATCCCTTCGTCGTGGAATTGGCGAGCCGGCGCGGCGGGAATCAGGTCTTGCAGTGTTATCAGTGCGGCACCTGTTCCGGCTCCTGCCCGGTGATCGAGGAGATGCAATACGGCCCGCGGCGGATCTTGCACATGATTCAATCGGGGGAGGAGGAGCGGGTGCTTTCCAGCCGCGATATATGGTTCTGCGTGTCGTGCTATTCCTGCACCAATCGTTGCCCGCGCGAGATTCCCATCACCGAGCTGATGGCGACGCTGCGGGAACTGGCGGTGGAGAAAGGCTACGCGCGGGATTTGGAGGCCCACTTCGGCCAATCTTTTGCGGAGACGTACAAGCATTACGGGCGTCTCTTCGAGCTGGAGCTGATGCTCCGGTATTATCTGCGCACTTTCGACCTCAAGGGCCTGCTGGGGATGATTCCTCTAGCGCCGCCTATGGTGCTCAAAGGCAAGCTGCCGTTCATCCCCGAAAAGGTGCAGGAGCCGGCGCAGCTAGAGGCGTTGTGCCCGGAACCCCCCAAGGCTGCCGTTCCCGAAACCCAGGCGCAACGCAAACGGCGTTGGCTGCCCTGGCTGGCAAGCGGCGTGACGTTGCTGTTGGGCGCGGGGGTGAGTAGCGCGCTGTGGCGCTCTTCGGCGCGCCGTGCTAAGGAGGCCCGACGATGACCTACGGTTACTATCCCGGCTGCAGTCTGCTTTCCAGCGCCAAGGAGTACGACCTCTCGTTGCGGCTGACGTTTGCTCGCCTGGGGATCGAGCTTGTGGAATTGGAGGATTGGAATTGTTGCGGCGCCGTCCATGGCGAAGGCCAGGGGGTGATTGGCCTGCCGGCGCGGAATCTGGCGCTGGCGGAAGCGCAGGGCCTGGACACCCTCATTGCGCCATGCAGCGGGTGCTATCACAACCTGCGGCGCGCCAGCAAGGCCGTCGAGACCGACAAGGCCACCCGTCAGCGGGTCAACGCGGGCCTGGCGGAAGGATTGCAGCTCAAGGGGAACATTCGGGTGCTGCATCCGCTCTACGTCCTGCTGCAGGAGTACGGCCTGGAACGGCTCAAGGCGCAGGTGACGCGCCCGCTCACCGGCATGAAGGTGGCGCCGTATTACGGTTGCATGTTGACCCGTCCCAGGGATGAATTCGACAGCCCTGAGCGTCCGGCCGGCCTGGATGAGTTGCTGATGGCGCTGGGGGCGGAAGTCGTGGACTATCCCTTCAAGGCGAAGTGCTGCGGCGGCGCGGTGGCCATCTCGCACAGCGCGGTCACGGCGAAGCTCACGGGGAAGGTGTTGGATTCGGCAAAGGAGGCCGGTGCGGAGATGGTGACGCTGGCCTGTCCCATGTGCCACACCGCGTTGGACCTCTATCAGAGCAAGGCCGAGCGCGCCGTGGGCCACGACCTGGATGTGCCGGTGTTGTACTTCACGCAGTTGCTCGGATTGGCGCTGGGGATCGCGGCCTCGCAGTTGGGGTTCAAGCGGCATATCGTCTCGCCGCTGCCGCAGCTGGCGCGCCTGGGATTCTGACACGCGGCGAAGGAGTTTATCATGCGACGTGGTGCGACGCTAAAAACCAAGACGGAGCAACGGCTCATCCTTGACCGTAAAATGGTGACCCTGCACTCCACGCTCACCTGGGAGCTGGATCGTTGTGTGGGTTGTCAGATCGGCCCGCTGGTCTGTCCCAAGGACGCCATCCTTCACGTGCCGGCCGTGCTGGAAAACGGTCGGCTGGTGAAAAAGGCCTCGGTGGACATTGACGCGGAGAAGTGCGTCTTCTGCGGCATGTGCACGGTGATGTGTCCGACCAATGCCATCACCATGACGGTCAACGGCAAAGAAGAAGCGCCGGTCCAGAAATTCGAGGCTTTCCCGCTGCTGATTGAATCCAACAAATTCAACCGCGACGCCTTCGACATGAGCCGGAAGGATTTCGTCATCGAAAACTGCCCGGCGAACGTGATCAGCTACGATGCGGCGGCAGACACGCTCAAGGTGGATCAGAAATACTGCATCCGCTGTCGGCAATGCGAGGTGGCCAGTGATGGCGCGTTCACCGTGGTGCAGCCGTGGCAGGGCAGTGTGACCTTGCGGCAGGAGCGGTGTGTCGAAGGCTGCCGGGCCTGCGCGGACATCTGTCCGACGCGCGCGCTGCACCTCGACGAGAGCGGCGAGCTGGTGTTGGCGGATTATTACTGCATCAAGTGCGGCGCGTGTATGCAGGTCTGCCCGGTCAAGGCGCAGGTGGAGACGTACGCGGTGCCTTACGAGTACGCCGGGACGACCTACACCCGCGAGCACGAGCGCATCACCAACCTGGAGGAACTGCCCATCGTCGTTGAGAGATGGCGCATCGGGCACACCGAAGTCCAGAGCGGCGCCTGGATCGCGGCGCTCATCCGCCTGGCGGACGACAAGGCAGGGGAGATGGAGATTGATCGTAAGCGCGCGCTCAAGCGGCGTGACCTGCTCGTCGCGCTTAAAGGGGGGCGAGCGCTGTTGGAGAAATAAACGGCCGGCGCCGGTTGGATTAAACAAATTGGGTCATAGGGTCAATTTTCGCTTCCCATTCCCTTCCCTCCATGTGGCGTGGAGGGAAGGGAAACTTTTTTTTGAGGGGCTTTGCAGGCGGGCGCAGCCCCGCCTGGGCAAAGCCCCTCTATTTTTTTCTCCCCCCTTCCACCAGTGGGGGAAGGGGGGGCCGGGGGGAATAGGGGAAGATTACCGAATTATTTTTTAAACTTCATCAGCGCGGTTGGCCTGTGTCCGGCTGAG
>JAGPHL010000017.1:0-8680 GCA_018055515.1 Anaerolineae bacterium | reverse complement strand
GCAAAGCCCCTCTATTTTTTTCTCCCCCCTTCCACCAGTGGGGGAAGGGGGGGCCGGGGGGAATAGGGGAAGATTACCGAATTATTTTTTAAACTTCATCAGCGCGGTTGGCCTGTGTCCGGCTGAGGATTCCACCCCCAGACCTTGCCGTTCCCTGCAATCAGCTCTATAATCTGCTTCATGTCCGAGCAATATGCTTTCATCGCAATTTTCTTTCTGCTGGTAGCGGTATTTGCGCTGGCTCCCTTGCTGTTGGCGTGGCTGCTGGGACCCAAGAAGCCCAATCCCCGCAAGCGTGAGAGTTATGAGAGCGGCCTCCACACTTTTGGCAAGGCGTGGGTCGAGTTCAAACCGCAGTATTACCTCTATGCGCTGGCGTATGTCGTCTTCGGCGTGGAATCGGTGTTGTTGCTCCCCTGGGCGGCGGCTTATGCCTTTCTGCCCCTGTACGCGGTCATCGAGGCGACGCTGTTCCTGTTGCTGCTGACTTTTGGCCTGGTGTACGTCTGGAAGAAGGGCTGGCTTCGCTGGATGTGAAGGGGCCGGTCCTGGTCGCCGGGAGCTGCCCGGTAACGTGTTTTTGACTCTTGACGCTTGACCGCTATGGAAACCTATCTGCGTTACATCCTGAACAGTCTGATCCTGCTCATCATCCCTTTCGCGTCAGCGCTGATCCTCATCTGGGTGGCGCGCAAGGTCATCGCACGGATCCAGGATCGGCTTGGCCCCAATAGCTCCGGCTCGTGGGCCGGGCCGTACGCGATCTTCCAGACGCTCGCCGATGCGGTCAAGATCCTCACCAAGGAGCTGATCATCCCCGAAGGTGCGGATCGCGTAGTTTTCCTGGCGGCGCCGGCGGTGGTCGTGGCGGCGGCGTTGCTCGTGTGGCTGGTGATCCCCTTCGGCCCGACTCTACAGGGAATGGACCCTGACATCGGCATCTTCTACGTCGTGGTGATCACGCCGTTCACTCTTTTCTCCATGATCATGGCGGGATGGAGCTCGCGCAACAAATATGCCTCGTTGGGCACCTTCCGCGCCGTGGCGCAAATCGTGAGCTACGAAATCCCGCAGTTCCTGTCGTTGTTGCTCCCCATCATGCTCACGGGATCCCTCTCGTTGCAGCGCCTCGTCCTCGCGCAGCAGCTGCCTTTCGCGCTGGTCTTGCCGATTCCGGCGTTGATCTATTTCCTGGCGATGACGGCGGAAGTGGGACGCTTGCCTTTCGAGCAGGCGGAGGCGGACGCGGAGATCGTCGCCGGCTACTTCACCGAGTACAGCGGCATGATGTTTGGCGCTTTCTACCTGGCGGAATTCATCAACAACTTCTCTGCCTCGTTGATCTTTGCGACGCTGTTCCTGGGCGGCTGGCGCGGTCCCTGGGTCGAGCAGATTCCCGCATTAGGGCCGGTATGGCTGGTGCTGAAGGGCTTCCTCGTGTTTTTGGTGCTGATGCTGTTCTGGGGAGCGATGCCCCGCCTGCGCATTGATCACATCCTCAACTTCAACTGGAAATTGTTGACGCCGCTGGCATTGGCGATGTTGATCGTGATTGCCTGGGTGAATCGGCTGGCCTTCGACCTCGGCGCGACGACGCTGGCAGCGCGCGCGCCCTGGCTGCTGCTGGCGAATCTGGGCGTGGGGGTCGTCACATGGGGCATCCTCAGACATGTGGACCGTGGCGCCAGGCGCCGGCGGGATGCGCAACGTTTTGAGCCCTTCCTTGAATAGGGAATAAGGCAGCGCGGGGCGGAGATCAGGCAACGTCAGGCGGAGCAGGTAGTTTTTGCTGCCGGTAACGGCAACGTGCAGGATTGAGGCGCTATGACATTGGGGTTTGGGCAAATCGCTTTTCTGGTGATCGCGGCGCTGACGGTGGCAGCGGCGCTGGCGATGGTCCTCGCCCGCCATATTTTCCACGCGATTTTGCTGATGATCGCCGTCTTTGTGGGGGTGGCGGCGCTGTACGTGCTGCTCGGCGTCTCCTTCATGGCGGGGATGCAACTCTTCATCTATGTCGGCGGCGTCTCTGTGCTGGCGGTGCTGGCGATCATGGTCACCCGTGGCTTCATGGGAGACCGTCCCCGTCCCGCCCGCAGTACCTATGGCGCTGCTGTTGTGGCTGCCGGCGTCTTTGGGGGGTTGACGTGGTTGATCCTGCAGGTGCCGTGGCCCTCGGAGCCTCTCGTCCCGGCGCCGCAGAACGACCTGGCGTTGCTGGGACAGACGCTCGTCTCGCGCGCGGGGTACGCCGTCCCCTTCGAGCTCGCCTCCTTGCTCTTGTTCGTGGTGCTATTGGGCGCGTTGTACATCGCCCGGGAGCGGTGAAATGGTCCCTTTGAGCTGGTACTTGATTTTGGCGGCGGCGTTGTTTTCCATTGGCCTGTACGGCCTTCTCGCGCGCCGCAATCTGGTGATGCTCCTGATGTCCCTGGAGCTGCTCCTCAATGCGGTCAACATTAACCTGATCGCTTTCTCGCGTTATCTTGAGGAAGGCCAGGTGGTGGGGCGTGTTTTTGCGCTCTTCGTGTATGTCATCGCGGCGGCGGAAACGGCGTTGGGACTCGCCATCATGATTGCGGTCTGGCGCACACGCCAGACTGTCGCCGTGGATGAAATTGATACCCTGAAAGGATGAGCGAAGGGGCGCGCTGATGGTCTGGAACCTGGCCTGGTTGATTCCCACTTTTCCCTTGCTGGCGTTTGCTGGCATCCTGTTGTTCACACAGCGCCGCGCACAGCTCAGTCACCGCCTGGCGATCGGTGGAATTGCCGTCGCCCTGGTCCTCGCGCAGCTCATCTTCTGGCTCGCGGTGACGGGAGCCGGGGGGACACCGGCCGCGAGCTCCTGGCGCTGGCTCATCAACAACGGTGAGGCGGTGTCCCTGGGGCTGGCCCTCGATCCGCCGGCGCTGGTGATGCTCTTCATGGTGCCGTTGCTGTGCCTGATGATCTTCATCTACAGCACGGGATACATGCACGGCGACCCGCGCTACGGACGCTTTTTTGCCTACATTTCCCTCTTCGCCTCCGCCATGCTGGGACTGGTGCTCCTCGACAATCTGCTGGCGTTCTTCATCTGCTGGGAGCTGATGGGCCTGTGCTCCTACCTGCTGATTGGCTTCTGGTACGAACGTCCCTCGGCGGTCGCGGCGGGACTGAAGGCGTTCCTGGTGACGAAGGTCGGCGATTTGTTCTTCTTCCTGGGACTGGTCGTCCTCTACGCGAACGTCGGCTCGCTGGCGTACCGCGACCTGTTCACCGCGGAGACGCTCGCGCAGCTGGCGCAGCCGGGCTACCTGGGCCTGCCGGTATCGCCCGCGCTGGTGATCGCCCTGCTGCTCTTCGGCGGGACTGTGGGGAAGAGCGCGCAGTTCCCGCTGCACACCTGGCTCCCCGACGCCATGGCCGGGCCTACCCCCGTGTCGGCGCTCATCCATGCGGCAACGATGGTCTCCGCTGGCGTCTTCCTGTTGGTGCGAATGTTCCCCCTGCTGACGACGGCGGGATTGCCGGTGCTGCCCGTGGCGTACATCGGCGCCTTCACGGCGTTGTTTGGGGCGCTCGTCGCGTTGGGGCAGAACGACATCAAGCGCGTGCTTGCCTTCTCGACGATGAGCCAGCTCGGCTACATGGTCGCGGCCCTGGGACTGGGCGCCTATGTGGCGGGGTTCTTCCATCTGTTGACCCATGCCTTCTTCAAGGCGCTGCTCTTTCTCAGCGCCGGGTCGGTCATCCACGCGATGGAACACGGCCATCATCACGTCGGCGGAGCCGGCGAGTTTGACCCCAACGATTTGCTGGCCATGGGGGGCCTGGGCCGCATCATGCCGCGTACTTCCGTGGCCTTTCTCCTGGGAGGGCTTTCGCTGGCGGGATTCCCGCTGTTGACGGCGGGATTTTGGTCCAAGGACGAGATCCTCGCGCAGGTTTACGCGCAAGATCGGGTCATCTTCTGGGTTCTGGCAGCGGCGGCGCTGCTGACCGCTTTCTACGTCGCCCGGCAACTGAGCCTGGTGTTCCTGGGGACGCCGCGTTCCGCGGCGGCGGCGCACGCGCAGGAAAGCGAGCGTTCCATGACCACTCCCCTGCTCATCCTGGCGGCCTTCGCGGTGACGTTGGGATGGGTGGGGATTCCCGAGCACTTCCCCGTGTTGGGGGGCCTTATCCCCAACGGGTTCCACGAGTTCGTCGGAGCTTCTTCCGCGCCGGTTCCGGCCTCCGCTGACTGGCAGCCGCTGGCGTTGGGCGTTGGGGCTGGATTGGCTGGCCTCGGGCTGGGATGGCTGGTCTACGGCTGGCGTCCGCTCGCGGCCGGCGCGTTGGATCCTCTGGCCGCCGCGATGCGACGCCTGCACCTGGGCTGGCTTTACCGTGCCCTGCAGCAGGGCTTCTACTTTGATGGGCTGTATCAGCACACCGTCGTCTGGGCGACGCAGGCGCTGGCTACGTTCTCGGCGCGTTTCGACGCTGCCGTTCCCGATGGCGCGGTGCGCGGGGTGGCGGCCGGGGTGCGCGCGTTGAGCAGTGCAGCGGCGTACTTCGACGAGAAGATTCTGGATGCCCTGGTGAATATGTGGGGGGGAATCTCGGTCGGCCTGGGGCGCTTCTTCAACTGGCTCGACCTGCATCTGGTGGACCCCGTGGTGAATGTGATAGGCTGGTTTGGACAGTTGGGGCCGTGGGCTACCGGCTCCGTGGAACCGGAAGTGCCCGACGCGCCGGTAGGTCCCGTCGCCCGGCTGTGGACGCGCCTGGGCAAATTTGTGACCACCTTGCAGACAGGCGCCGTGCAGGATTACCTGAGCCTGGCTTTTTTCACCGTCATCATCCTGATCGTGGCCTTTTTCCTGTGACGAGCGGGTGCCGCGAGAAGAGGACATCATTTTGTTTCGTGTAGAGGCTAGTCTATGCAATTTCCAATCCTGAGTGCCATCCTGGTGACGCCTTTGTTGGGGGCGCTGCTGGTTCTCGTGATCCCCCGTGAGGACGTGCGCACGATTCGACGTGTGGGCGTGGCCTTTGCCGTGTTCAGCCTGGTGCTGGCGACGCTCTTGTGGATTTATGTGGAGCAATTGGGGGCGGGATCCCTGCAACTGACGGAGCGTTACCCCTGGATTCCCGCGTTCGACATCTGGTATTCCGTCGGCGCGGACGGCCTCAGCGCGCCGTTGATTTGGCTGACGGCCTTGTTGATGACGCTGGCGCTTTTCTATTCCGCTCACACCGTCGAGGAACGGGTCAAGGAATACTATCTCTTGTTCTTGCTGCTGGAAACCGGGCTGATCGGCGTCTTCGTGGCGCTGGATCTGGTGCTGTTTTACGTTTTCTGGGAGATTGGCCTCGTCCCGATGTTCCTCATCATCGGCATTTGGGGTGGGAAGCGCCGCGACTATGCGGCGATCAAGTTCTTCATCTACACCCTCGCCGGCAGCGTGTTCGCGCTCCTGGCGATTCTGGCCATTTATTTCAACACCGGCACGTTCGACATCGTCGAACTGGCGCGTTTGCGTCCCTTCGCCCACGACCTGCGCTGGGCGAACCTGGCTTTCTGGGGCCTGTGGCTGGCGTTTGCCATCAAAGTCCCGATTTTCCCGCTGCATACCTGGCTCCCCGATGCTCACACCGAGGCGCCGACGGCCGGAAGCGTGATGCTGGCGGGTGTGTTGCTCAAGCTCGGCGCTTACGGCATGTTGCGGATTGGATTGCCGCTGTTCCCGCAGATGTTCCGCTACTACGTGGTGGACGTCCCCATCTTGCCGGTGTTAGCGTTGTTCAGCATCGTTTACGGCGCGTTGGTGTGCCTGGCGCAATGGGACCTCAAACGGCTGATCGCCTATTCTTCTGTCGCGCACATGGGCTATTTCACCCTGGGAGTGTGCGCCACGGCGGTCGGCGGGACCGCTACCCAGGCGGCTGCGGCGTCGGCGCTCAACGGCGCGGTCTGGCAACTTTTCTCGCATGGGATCGTCACCGGCGGGATGTTCTTCCTCGTCGGGATGCTCTACGAACGCTCCCACACCCGCGACCTGCGCGCTTTTGGCGGGTTGGCGGGACAGATGCCGGTCTATTACGGCCTGATGCTGGTGCTGGCGCTGGCCTCGCTGGGCCTGCCGGGGCTGGCGGGCTTCTGGAGTGAATTCTTCGTCTTCCGTGGGACGGCGCAATTGCTGCCCCTCGCGGCTTATATCGGCGTCCTGGGGATCGTCTTCACGGCAGCCTACATCCTGTGGAAGGTGGTGCAGCACCTGTTCCTCGGCTCCCTCGACACCACCCGCTGGGCGCAGCTCCCCGATCTGACGTGGTGGGAGCAGCTCACCGTAGCGCCGCTGGTCGTGCTGACTGTGGTGCTGGGATTGTACCCCGCGCCCCTGCTGGCGACGTTCGACGCCGCCGTGCAGGCGTTGCTGCGCACGTTGTTCTGAAAGGGGCTTCATGCTGCTGAATTCGGCCCTCACGTTGCGTGCCTTCGCCTCCGAGCTGGTGTTACTCTTCACCGTCTTGCTGCTGCTGGCGGGGGATCTGATTTTCCATCCACGCGACGGGCGCTACTTCCTCGGCGTCACTTTGGGGGGATTGCTGCTGGCGGCGGTCGCGGCGCTCGTCTTCCCCCCGCTTGAGCCGGGGGAGATCATGCTGGCGGGACTTACGCCGGATACCTTCGCCGTGGCGGTCAAACTGCTGGGCTTTTTCTTCATCGCGCTGGTCACGCTCCTGTCCGAGTTGGAAGACTGCTGCCGTTCGCAATCCACGGCGTTTTATGGCGCGCTGTTGCTCGTCGCGGCGCTGGTGCTCTCGATTCTTGGGGCGGCTTCTGACCTGGTGCTCATCCTGCTGGCGCTGGATTTTCTCGGCGTGATTGCTTACATCATGACGGCTTACGAGCGGGTGAATCCACTTGCCTCTGAGGCCGCGTTGAAGTACTTCCTCTACGGCGCGACCCTCTCTGCGGTGATGTTGTTCGGCTTCTCCTGGCTTTACGGCGCCACCGGGACGACCGACCTGGCCGGGCTGCACGCTTTTCTGGATCGCGGCCTCACATCCTCGGCGCTGCCGCTGCACGTCGCGGAGCTCGAATACGTGATCCTGCCGGCGTTGATCATGGCGGGCGCCGGTTTTGCGATGAAGCTCGCGGCGGCGCCGTTCCATCAGTGGGCGCCCGACGCTTATCAGGGAGCGCCGACCGCTTCTGCCGCCTTCATCGCGGTCATTCCCAAGCTGGCGGGGCTTGCGACGCTCGTGCGTTTCACGCTCACGGCGTTGCCTGTCGCTACTTCTGCGCATGGCGGCGATTGGCAGGCATTGATGGCCGCTCTGGCCTCGATCACCATGATCGTGGGCAGCCTCGGCGCCCTGTGGCAGACGGATCTCAAGCGGCTTCTGGCGTATTCGGGTGTGGCGCAGGTCGGCTACCTCCTCATTGGCGTCGTGGTGCAGTCCTCGGCGGGCGTGGCGGCGCTGCTGTTCTACCTGGTGGCATACGGAGTGGCCTCCCTGGGCGTCTTTGCCGCGATCATTGCGGTGACCGGGAATTCGACTCCCCTCTCGACCAAGATCTCCGCTTTTGCTGGGCTGCATCAGCGCGCTCCCTGGGTGGCCTTCAGCGTGTTGGTGAGTCTGCTGACTTTGATCGGGATGCCGCTGACCGCCGGCTTCCTTGGCAAGTTCTGGCTGTTCGCGGGAGCGCTGGAGGCGGGGTTCCCCTGGCTCACCGTGATCGCGGTGCTCAGCAACGTCGTCTCGATCGCCTACTACTGGAAAATTATCCACGCGATGTACCTCCAGCCGGCGCACTCGGACGAACCGCTGCGAATCTCGCCGTGGCTGGCCGCGGCGCTGGGGATCAGTGTCGCGTTGGTCATTCTCTTGGGCGTCTTTCCGCCCGGCGGGCTTTGGACTCTAGATTTTAGATTTTAGATTTTAGATTGGCAGACATGCGGCGACAAACTTTAGTTTGTCCTTTTGCGCCACAAGCGACCATGTGTTTTTCTGTATCTCATCCTATGTTCAGGGGACGACCATGCGGTTTAGCGAATTGCTTTCGATGATTCCCGGCGTTCTGGGGCGCACGGAGCCCGACGCCAACGTGGCGAGCGCCGTTGCCGATTCCCGACAGGTGACACCTGGCAGCCTTTTCGTGGCCATTCCGGGCCTCACCCGTGATGGACATGACTTCATCCCGCAGGCTTTGGCGGCGGGCGCCGCCGCAGTGGTGGGCGAGCGCGCTCTCGCCGGCCTGTCCTTGCCGCCAGGGACGCCCTATGCCCGGGTGGAGAATGCCGCGGAGGCGTTCGGGTGGCTGTGCGCGGCGTTGTTGAATTTCCCGTCCCGCAAGCTCACCCTGATCGGCGTCACCGGCACGGACGGCAAGACGACGACGACCAACCTGATTTACGCCATCCTTCGCGCGGGGGGACATAACGCGGGCATGATCAGCACCGTGAATGCCCAGATCGGCCCTCGTAGCCTGGACACGGGCCTGCACACCACCACGCCCCCTGCCGACGAGATTCAGGCCTACCTTGCGGAGATGGTCGCCGATGGCGCCACGCACGCCGTCGTCGAGGCCACGTCTCACGGCCTGGCGCAGCATCGCCTGGCCGGCTGCGATTTCGACGTGGCCGTGGTCACCAACATCACCCACGAGCATCTGGATTATCACGGCACGTGGGAGGCTTAC
>JAGPHL010000190.1 GCA_018055515.1 Anaerolineae bacterium | reverse complement strand
ATTCTATCCCCAGCCGGCGCATCGCCGCTTGATTCTTTCACGGGCGGACCGTGAGCGCGCCCAAAACGACCACGTCCCCGCCCGAGGCCGCCGGCAACCGCTCCCCAGAAAAGCGGTACATCCCCGCCTGCAGCGTATAGGTCCCCGGCGGCAGGGTCGGCGGCAGCCACACGCCGTACCGATCAACGAGCGCCTCGCCCGCAGTCCAGTCTACGGTAGGAAGGAAGCCCTGTCCCGGTTCGGCGTCGTTCTGCGCCGCCAACGTCCCATCGGCGGCCATGAGGTGGATGAAGACCTTCACCCGCTCAGGCGGCGCGGCAAGCGCCCGCCAAAACAACGTCACTGGCACAATGTCGCCGGGAGCACACACCGTCAGCGGCAGCGACACGCCCTCCAGAAGCGCCCATTCCCCCACCCGCGCGTCGAGCCGCGTCCGCGGCGCCTCATCCAGCGGCCCCAACCCGTATTCCGCCAGCCGGACATCGCCAATCCACGTGTCGCGCGCTTTGTAGGCGCGCTGCGCCAGCAGGCGCTCGATGCGATGATACGGATCGGATTCCACATCGCCCCAGTAGAGCACGAACAGCCGGGGCGGCGCTTGCGCGAGCACCCCCTCCACCCACGCCGTCGCGGCTTCCTCCGTGGGATGATAGGGCGCGGGCAGCACGTGCGGCCCGTGGAAGTAATAGGTGAATACCTCCCACTGATTGGGCGCGCTCAGCAGGACCGTCGCCTCCGCGCCCCCTTCCGCCACAATCCGCGCCGCGATGCCCCGATAATCGGCCCGCGCATAGGCGGGATTGGTGTAGAGATTGCGCAACGAGGCGCCCCACACCGGGGCGAACGCCAGCCACAACACCAGCGCCACCCGCTGCGAATGCCGCATCAGACCGCGCGGCTCCCCCCCGTTCCGTTGCGGTCCACGCAACGGCAACGCCAGCAGCACCCCCAGCGGCGCCACCGAGAGGGTGAGGAATTTGAGGTAAGCAGGACGATAAATGCCCAGCGCGGCGATCAGCGTGAGAGGCAACAGGGCCGTGAAGAACGCCGCCAATGTCGCAAAACGCAGCGGCGGACGGCGGACGGCGAGCAACGCCAGCAACAGGCCGGCGCTGACGAGCGCCAGGCGCCCGGCAGCCACGGGCAGCGTGACGCCCGCCAGCAACGTGTGGATCATCTCGCGCCATGCCGAGCCGGAGTTGAGGTCGGGCGGACTCCATGAGGCCACTTTGAGCGCCGGACGCAGCCAGGGCAAAAAGGCGAGCGCGCTCAGGAGATGGGCAGCGATCCACCAGCCGGCCTTGCGCCAGTTCCACGGCCGTTCCATGAGCCATGCCAGTCCAAAGGCGAGCTCTACGCCCAGCAAAAACAGCGCGTAGATGTATTGCGTGTAGAGGCCCAGGATGATGCACGCCGCCAACGTCAGCGCCGACTTCGCGCCCACAGGTTTGGGCCGATCAGGAAAGAATGCCAGCGCTGCCAGTAACGTCAACGCCCCGGCGAGCGCCAGCAGCGCGTACATGCGGGCTTCCTGTCCGTAGTAGACCGCCAGAGGATGCGCCGCCACAAAGAAGGCCGCGCCCACGGCTACCGCCCGTCCGCCGGCGCGCCGTCCCAACGCGGCGGCAGCGGCCACGGTGAGCACCCCGCACAGGGCCGAGAAACTCCGCAGCGCCAGCTCCGAGTCACCCGTCAAGGCGCGCCAGCCGGCGAGGAGCAAATAATAGCCAGGGGGATGGATGTCGCCCGCGGCGCCCTCGACGATGAGCCGCAGGGAGCGTTCGACAAGGCGGGCCGTATTGCCCTCGTCGCTCCAGAGGGATTGCGCGTCGAGGCGATAGAAGCGCAGCCCCGCGCCCAACCCCAGCGCCAACAGCAGCGCTCCCCACGTCAGCCAACGGGAGAATGACTTGCGCTCCACGTTCAGCGACACGACTCCTGCGCCGTGGAAGAAAGGGCCGCCAGAATCCGCTCTTCGGGGATCGCGCCGCGCTGCACGACCGCCGGCGGCGTCGCCACACAATCCACCACCGTCGAAATCACCCCGTAGGGCGACGGGCCGCCATCGAGGATGAGTGACACCAGCTCGCCCAACTGCTCCACCGCCTCCGCCGCGGTGATGCACGAAGGGAAGCCAGAACGCGCCGCGCGTCCCACAATCAAATATCCGCCCATTGCTCTGAGCAGGTCCCGCAGCGGCTCAGAGTTGGGGACTCGCAAGGCGATGCGGGGCGATTGCAGCGGGAAGGGGAAGTCCGGCGCTGCGGGCAGAATCACCGTCACGACGCCGGGCCAGAAAGCCCGCATCAGGCGCTCGGCGCTGGGAGTGAGGCGGGCCAGGCGCGCCGCCTCGGCGGCAGAATCCAACAGCAGCGGCAGGGCGAGCCATGGCGCCGTCTGACGCGGGCGATAGAGGGTGCGCACCATCGCGTCCAATGCCTCAGGGATGACGGCCACGCCATAGACGGTGTCGGTGGGAACCACGACAAGATTGCCCGCCCGCAACTCTATCACCGCCTGCGCGATGGCGCCCGGTTGCTGGATCGGCAGGCAAGGCGCGCTCACGCCGCCATCTCCAAGACGAAACGCTCCAGGGCCGCCGCCGCGCCATCCTCTGCCACAGAAGGCGCGATCCAATCGGCGACCGCCTGTAAGGCGGGGGTCGCGTTGCCCATCGCTACGCCGACTCCCGCCCATTGAACCATAGGGATGTCGTTTTCGTGGTCCCCGACCGCCAGCACTTCTTCGCGGGGAATGCCCAGGTGCGCGGCGAGCCAGGCCAGCCCCGCGCCCTTGTCCACCCCCTGAGGCACCACTTCGATGAAGCGGTCATGCGAGCGGAAGACCTGCGCGCGTCCGTTGAATGTGGCCCGCAGCGAGTCCCCTATCGCGGGGATCTCTTCCGCCTGCGCCACAAACAGCACCTTGTCAGGCGTGTGCTGCGTCAGAACGGTCTCCCAATCGGGGATCAGCGCCTTCTCCAGGCCCAACAACGCCTCGTAGAAGGAGGGAAGCTCCCGCAACTCGCGCAGGAAGATCTCCCCGTCGGCATAGAGCACCGTGTGCCAGTCGTGCTGTTCCGCCAGGGCGATCGCCTCGCGGGCGATGTCCACGGGCAGGGGAATGCGAAGCAACGGCGTCAGCGCGTGGGTCCATTGGATCCACCCGCCCTGACAGGCCAGGAGGGGCGCGTCCAGGTTCAGGTCGAGCGCATACGGCAGCACCGAGGGGAACATCCGTCCCGTCGCCAGGGTCACCAGCACGCCGCGCGCCTGCGCCGCAGCCAATGCCGCGCGCACCCGAGGCGCAATGCTCCGATCGGCCCCCATCACCGTCCCATCCAAATCAAATGCAGCCAGGCGTATCATGCTTGTTTCCTAAACGCTATCGAAGACATCCCCTCACGAGGCGCCGAAAAGAATGCTCAACGCCGCAATCCAGACGCTGACTTCCAGCAGCAGGAGTCCCAGCCACAGAATGCGGGTGAGCATCCGCTCCCGGTGGTAGAAGATCACGCCGACGCCGCCATTCAGCACCAGGAAAATCGCTCCCAGGAGCGCCAGGTAAAAGATGCGATTGGCTTCGGCGATGAGAAGCGGCGCGCCCTGCGCATCCGTCTGCAAGACGATCTGCGGGGGCAACGTGGGGAAACGCCACGTAAGCAACGCCAGCAACAGCACCCACAGCAGCACGCTGCTACCCAACAATCCCCAGATCATGGAATCGCGCCAGGCCGGCCAATCGAAGAAGGCGGGATGCTGCTCCGACTCCTCCACTTCCTGCGTGGGCCCCATCTCGCGCCGCTCGCTCAACGCGGTAAGGAAACCTTCCCGGTCAACGGGCGAGATCGCATAAGCGCGGCCGGCGGTTTGGATGAAGATCATCCGCTCCGGCGGCGCCGAGGCGTAAAAGTAGATTGGTCCCAGCTCAGGCGCATAGCCCACCCCCACCCACAGGCCAGGCCAGCGCAGCACGCGGCGCAAGCGCATACCGGTCACCTCCGAGGCAGAAAGCACCCGTTGGATGGCGGCAAGGGGCACTTGCCGCTCATACACGCCCCATTGGATGACGATGGCATTCCGGTCCAGGGTGTAGCTGGCGTGGCTGAGGCCCCACGTCCAGTAAGCGAGGAATCCTGCGCCCGCCAGCGCCGCGAGCGCGCCAAGCCCCAACACAAAAGTGAGGATGGAGATGGGATTGGCCAGCGCCAATCCCAACATGGCAATGACGGCCAGGATCAACACGGTCGTGAAGATGATGCCCAGGGCCTGGCCCAGGCGACCCTCGAGACGCCACTCGGTCACGTCAGAGCTCCTGCCGGGATTCGAGTGCGCGGGTCAACGTCACCGCGTCGGCGTATTCCAGGTCGCCGCCGACGGGCAGCCCCCGTCCCAGGCGGGTGATGCGCACCGGCAGTCCCTTCAGGCGTCCGAGCAGATAAGCGGCGGTGTAATCGCCCTCGCTGGTGGGATTTGTCGCCAGAATCACCTCGCGGATCTGCCCCTGCTGCAAGCGGAGTTCCAGCTCTTTGATGCGCAGGTCCTCGGCGAAGATGCCCTCCATCGGCGAGAGGGCGCCATTGAGGACATGGAACACGCCCCGGTATTGCTCGGTTCGTTCGAGCGCCAGCAGGTCCAGCGGCTCTTCGACCACACAGAGAAGCCCATGATCGCGGGCGGGATCGGCGCAGATAGGACAGGGGTCTTGCTCGGTCACGTTGAAGCACTGTGAGCAAAAACGGGTATTTTCCACCAGGTTGTGCAAGGCGTCCGCCAGGCGCAAGGCCAGCTCGGACCGCCCGCGCAAGAGGTAAAAAGCCAGCCGCGAGGCCGTCTTGGGTCCAATGCCGGGCAGTTCCGAGAAGGTCTCAAGCAGCTGCGTGACAGACGGGGGAACCGCACCCTGCGCCATAGATTACAGGCCCGGAAGGCCCATCCCTCCGGTCACGGCTGACATGCGCTCCGCCATCAGCGCGCGCGCCTT
>JAGPHL010000189.1:3771-4985 GCA_018055515.1 Anaerolineae bacterium | reverse complement strand
CTCCTTCGAAAATAGAGATCAGCGGGTCAGCAGTCAGCGAATCAGCGAGAAAGCGAAAAAATCACTTGCGTAACACATGTACCGCGAACTTCAGGCCGCTCTTCGCCGCCCGCCCCGGAATGAATTCCGGGTCTGATAGGTCAAGTTCGCTGCAGCGAGCTCCCCGAACAACGCGCTTCAGCGCGGTTGGCTCCTGTCAGGCCAGGGATTTCATCCCCAGCCGAACCTACACGTGATCTCGAAACCTGCACGGCTTCATTATACCCTGCTTTCGAAGGAGGACAATTGCCAGTTTGTCCGGGCGGTGATATGATGCATGTCCATGGAGGAGCAATTGGACGCGCTGTCGCTGATCCCAGCTCAGGAACTGCCCCTGGCGCAGCTCGCTGCGGTGGTGACCCGCGCCTACGCGGATTATTACTATCACGTCGCGGTGACCGAGGCGCAGCTCGCCCAGATTTGTTTCGAGCAGGACGTGGATCTCTCGCAATCGGTCGTGGCGCTGCACGCGGGCGAGCCGGTCGGCGCGGCGTTGCTCTCCCGGCGCGAGACGCGGGGATGGATCAGTGCGGTGGGTGTGCTGCCGGGCTGGCGGCGAAAGGGAATCGCGCGGGCGATGCTCCGTTATCTGCAGCAGCGCGTCAGGGAATTGGGATTGCGCTCGGCGACGTTGGAGGTGCTGGCGGAAAACCGGCCCGGCCTGGCGCTGTATGCCAGCCTGGGCTTTCAGCGACGTCGCGACCTGGCAATCCTGATCCTCGAACCGCAGACCTTCGTTCCTGATCCGCTGACCTTGACCCGGGTTGCCCCTGCCTCGCCGGCGTCGCTGCTGGCGCATTTCGAGGCGTGGCACGCTGTGCCCCCCTCCTGGCAGCGGGAACTGAGGACGCTGCGCCATCGCCTGTCCTATCTCAGCGGCCTGGGGTATTGGGAAAACGACCTCTTGCTGGGGTACGCCCTCTTCCAATCGCAGTCCTCCTATCAGCTCGTTCACGATTTGGCGGTGACGCCTGAGGCGGCGCGGCCTCTGGAAATCGCCGGCGAGCTGTTGCGCGCCGTGCATGAACAGCACCCGGCAAGTGGCGGCTATGTCATCAACGCCGTCATGACTGACCCGCTGTTGTCTGCCTACCTGGCGTTGCACTATCGTCTCATCCAGCGGCAGTACGAACTCATCTGGGAACCCGACGCCGGCGGTTGACGGCGGACCGCGT
>JAGPHL010000189.1:0-3671 GCA_018055515.1 Anaerolineae bacterium | reverse complement strand
CTTTTCGCTTTTTCGCCTGAAAGGAGATCCTGCTCATGGGGGAGACAACCGATGCGACGCTGGCCGCGCGCTGTGGCAGTTGTGGGCGTTTTTTGGGACCCTACACCACCTGTCCCTACTGCGGCGCGCGCGTGGGGGGACGGGTCTCGCTGAAAGCGGTGAAAATTGCCGCGGTCGTGCTCGCCGTCGTGGGGCTGATCGGCCTGTGGTGGGCGGGACGACAGTTGCCGATCCCCCTCCTCACGGTCGAGGAAACGCAGGGCACCATGAATATGGCCTACGTCCGCGTGCGGGGACGGATCAGCCGCAGCCTCACCTACGATCCCAACGGCGGCTATCTCGCTTTCTGGGTAGATGACGGCACGGGGGAGGTGCGCATCTCCTCGTACCGGGACGTGACGGCAGCGCTCCTCGCCGCCGGCAAGATCCCCGCCCCCGGCGACCGCGTCGAAGTCGCCGGCACGCTGCGGATTCGCGAGGATTTCGTGGCGTTGACCCTCAACGCGGCGGAGCACCTGCAGCTGGAACGTCCTGAGCCTGTGGCGGTGAAAATCGGCACGCTCACCGCCCTGGATGAGGGGCTGCGCGTCCGGCTTGAAGGCGAGGTGCGGCGCGTCCTCGTCCCTTATGAGGGGCTGACGATCCTCACGTTGCAAGATGACACCGGCGCCATCTCCGTCGCCGTAGATGAGACCCTCACGACGCTCACCGGCGCCCTGCCCGAGGTGGTCGAGGGGCAGACGCTGGTCGTGACCGGCACGGTGACCCTCTACCGCGATGAGCCGCAGCTCACCCCGGCGAGCGTTGCCGACATCGCGCTCACCGCTGCGCCTGTGGTGGAAGAGACGCCGCCGCGCGCCTTGAACACGCTCAGCGCCGACGAGGCCGGCGCCTGGGTACGCGCGTCGGGGCGCGTGGTCGCATTGACGGGCTTCAAGGGCGGCGTCAAGGCGACGTTGGACGATGGGACCGGGCAGGTGGAAGTGTTGCTGTGGCAGCGCGTCTACGATGCGCTGCCCGAACCGACGGCGGTGGACGTCGGGGCGGAGATTGAAGTCCAGGGGGAGCTCTCCGTGTATCAGGGCGTGCTGGAACTGGAGCCGGCGCAACCGGGCGACGTGAGCGTGCGGACGGCGGCGCCGGAGATCCCCTGGGTGGAAATCGCCTCCCTCGCGGCGCAGGACGCCGGCAGGGTGGTGCGCCTGCGCGGTGTGACGGGAATCCCGGAGACTTTCTCCGCCGGCGTCAAGCTGGCGCTTGATGATGGGACGGGCGTCATCACCGTCTTGCTCTGGTCGAACGTGGCGGACGCGCTGCCGCGTCCGCCGGAGGCGGGCATGCTGGTCGAAGTGGTGGGCGAGGTCTCCGTCTACCGCGACGAGTTAGAGCTCCTCCCGCGTTCTCTCCACGATTGGCGACCGGAGCCGTAACATGGACACGACTTTCCTCGATCTCATGGCGTGGGCTTTGGTGGGGGGAATCGCGGCCTCGGTGCTGGCGCTGGTGCCGGCGCTGCACATTTACAACGTGGCGGGATTCCTGTTGCTTTTTAGCGCGGCCCTGGAGCCGACGCTCACGCCGGAGCGCATGGCGTTCCTTTTCCTGGGCCTGATCACCGGTTACGCGATGCTCAACACCATCTCCAGCATTTTCCTCTCCGTCCCCGATGACAGCACCGTCTTCATCGTCCTGCCGGGACAGAAGTATCTGCTGCAGCAACGCGGCTACGAGGCGGTGGCGCTGAGTGGATTGGGTGGGTTGGGGGGCCTGCTCTTCCTGGTAGCGCTCACGCCGGTGGCTTCGCGCCTCTTGCCCGTCGTCCGCGAGGTGTTGCGCCCGCACATGGGCTGGATTCTGTGGACGATCATCGCCTACATGCTGCTTTCCGAATGGCCCAAGGGCACCGACCGGGCGCCGGCCGGCTGGCGACGGTGGTGGGATGCGTGGCGTTCCCTCGCCGCCGGGCTGGCGACTTTCTTGCTCTCCGGGCTGTTGGGCTTCATCCTGATGTATCGCTCGCTGGTGCCGGTGGAGGTCTCGTATCAGAACCTGTTGCCGGCGTTCGTGGGGCTGTTTGCGGTGCCGTGGGTGCTGCAGAACCTGCTCGCGCGGGTCGAGTTGCCGCCGCAGCACATCGCTCGCACGCTGGATGTGCCGCCGCTGGCGCTCTTCCAGGGCGTGGCCGCGGGCGTCCTGGGGGGCATGTTCGCCGCCTTCTTCCCGGTCATCACCGGCGGTATTGGCGGCTTCCTCGCCGGGCACGCGACGGCGCAGCGCGATGAGCGCGCCTTCATCATTTCGCAGGGCGCCTCCAAAATCGTCTATTACGTGGGCGGTTTTCTGCTCTTCTTCGTGCCGGGGCTGCACCTCACCCGGGGCGGCATGGCGTGGATGATCAGCACGCGCTATAGCACGTACACGCCTCAACGCTATCTCTGGGCGACGGCGGCGGCGTTGCTGACGGGGACGGTCGCGTTTTTCCTCTCGCTGGGACTGGCCCGCGTGGTGATCGCTCTCATCGCCAGGGTGAGCTATCGCGCCCTGAGTCTGGTCACGCTGGGAATCCTGGTCGCGGTCGTCCTGGGGATGACGGGGGTGGGCGGCCTGGCGATCTGTGCTGTGGCGACGGGAATCGGGTTGATCCCGGTGTTGTGGGGCTCGCGGCGGATGAATTGCATGGGCGTGCTGCTGCTGCCCATTGCCTTGAACATGGTCGGCGCAGGGGATGTGGTGGCGCGCTTCCTGGGATTGTTGTGAGAGCCGGGAGAAAAGTCACGAAAACATCACGACCGGCGCTGAATGCCGCCGGTCGTGATGGTGTGTTGGCTGTGAGGGCGTGAGGGCCGGTCGCTAGGCGCTGGCGAGAGTCTCTTCCAGCGTGATGCTTTCAGCCGGGGGTTCCTCAACCTTTTTGGCCTTTTGCCGTTCTTCCAGCAGCACGCGCCCCTGATCCTGCAGTTCCCTGGCGCGGGCTTGCAGCTCGCGATTGGCTTCTTCCAGCTTCTCGCGCGCCTCGGCCAGAGCCTGTTCTGCCCGGACGCGAGCTTCTTCCGCCGACTTTGTGGCCTGCTCGGTCAGCTCGCCTGCCTTTTGCGCCAGCTGGTCGCGGGTCTCCTGCCCCGATTGGGGGGCAAAGAGAATCGCCGCCGCTGCGCCAATCAGCCCGCCAACGAAAAACCCGGTGAGAAATGCTCCAAAATCACTCTTGCGCGCCATGAAAGATACCTCCTTAAGTTATTGACTGTGGGTGGGGTGATGAGGCCCCGATTTGGAGTGGGGACGACTGGCGGTTACAACGCCGAATAGATCTCCAAGCACCTGGCGCACGCCAGCCGTGAAACTGACTGCCTTGATGACCGGCGATACCAGGTTCTCGCTCATGAACTCGGTCGTACCGCGAACGGTCGCTGCCGTGTCGTTGACGGAACGGAGCATGGGTTGGATTTCTTCCCGCAGCACCTTGATCAGCGTCTGGATTTCCACGATCAGCACCAGCAGTGCCATGCCGATGAGGAAGGTTTCAACGGCGACGAAGACAATGGCGATGTCACGGACGACGGTGGTAGCGTTGGGATGTTGGGCCATGAGCACGATGGCGGCGACGAGCAGGGCCAGAAGCAGCACGGCGCCGCCGATGATGGCGATCTGCGTGCGTTTTTGCGACGCTGTCG
>JAGPHL010000188.1 GCA_018055515.1 Anaerolineae bacterium | reverse complement strand
GAGGAGGTGCCGATATGTCTGAACTTAAAGTCGTGGGCAGCGCGCTGCCAAACATACCCTGGGAAGCGCGGCCTGCCGGCTGCACGGAGGTGCTGTGGCGCTACAGCCAAAACCCGGTGATTCCCCGGAATCTGCTGCCGTGCTCCAACAGCATCTTCAACAGCGCCGTCGTCCCCTTTGAAGGAGCGTTCGCCGGCGTCTTCCGGGTAGACCATCGCACGCGCCAGATGACGCTGCACAGCGGCAAGAGCGCCGACGGCATTCACTGGCAGCTCAGCCCCGATCGGATTCAGTTCGTGGGGGATGATCCTGAGATCAACACCTTCGAATATGGCTACGATCCCCGCGTCTGCTGGATTGAGGACCGCTATTATGTGACGTGGTGCAACGGCTATCACGGCCCGACCATTGGGGTGGGCTACACCACGGATTTCGAGACCTTCTATCAGCTGGAGAACGCCTATTTGCCCTTCAACCGCAACGGCGTGCTGTTCCCGCGCCGCATTCGGGGCAAATATGCCATGTTGAATCGTCCCAGCGACAACGGCCACACGCCCTTCGGCGACATCTTCTACAGCGAAAGCCCCGATATGCTCCACTGGGGATGTCATCGCTGGGTGATGAAACCCGTCGGCGGCTGGCAGAGCACCAAAGTGGGCGCCGGCCCCACTCCCATCGAGACGTCTGAGGGCTGGCTGATGATTTACCATGGCGTGCTCACTTCTTGCAACGGCTTCGTCTACAGCTTCGGCGCGGCCTTGCTTGACCTTGAACAGCCCTGGAAAGTGATCTACCGCACGGCACCCTACCTCCTCTCGCCGCAGACGCTCTACGAGTGTGTGGGCGATGTGCCCAACGTGGCCTTCCCCTGCGCCGCGTTGTGTGACACAGACACCGGCCGCCTGGCGATTTACTACGGCGGCGCCGATACGGTGACGTGCCTGGCGTTCGCCTACATCTCTGAACTGCTGGATTTCATCAAAGCCAATTCACTCTAAGTGACCTGTGAGGAGGGCATGTGACCATGCATACACGGATCAAAAGCGCACGATTTCGGCAACAGGGCAGCGCCGAGTGGCTGCCCGCGCAAATCCCCGGCTCGGTGCAGACCGATTTGCTGGCTTTGGGGCTGATCCCCGATCCCTTTGTGGCCGACAACGAGTTGCGCGTGCAGTGGATTCCTGAACGCGCCTGGGACTACGACCTCATCTTTGACGCGCCGGCAGACTTGCTGGCCGAGGAGCGCCTCTTCCTCGTCTGTGATGGCCTCGATACTGTTGCGGAGGTGTCCTTCAACGGCGCGCCGCTGGGCGAGACCGCCAACATGTTCCGTCGCTACACCTGGGAGGTGACGGGGCGCGTCCAGGCGGGCGAGAATCACCTGCGGGTGCAGTTCCCGCCGCTGTTGCCGCCGCTGCGCGCGCGACAGGCGCAGGAGCCGCTGGCCAGCCCCGCGCAAGCCATCCCCGGCGGGCCTTTTGTGCGGAAGGCCATCTGTCAGTTCGGCTGGGATTGGGGCCCGCAGCTGCCGCCGGTCGGTATCTGGAAAGACGTCCGCCTCGAAGGTTACAGCGCCGCGCGGCTGGCCGATGTGCACCTCCGCCAGCAGCATGGCGACGGGAAGGTGCAGCTCCGCGCGGCGGTGACGTTGGAGCGCTGGCAGACGGGGGAGCTCACGGCGCTGTTACGGCTCACCGACCCTCAGGGCGACGTCCAGGAAACGACGGTCAGCCTGGCCGGAGATCATGGCCTGCTGGAACTGACGGTAGCCAATCCGCAGCTCTGGTGGCCTAACGGCTACGGCGCGCAGCCCCTCTATCGCGTGGAAGTACTCCTCTACCGGGGCGACACGGCGCTGGACAGCAAGACGTTCCAGGTCGGCCTGCGCACCCTCGAATTGCGGCGTGAGCCCGACCGCTACGGGGAATCGTTTGTCTTCGTGGTCAACGGCGTGCCCATCTTCGCCAAGGGGGCCGACTGGATTCCCGCCGATTCCTTCCCCACGCGGATCTCCGACGCCTCCCTGGAGCACCTCATCCGCAGCGCGGCAGAAGTTCACATGAACATGCTGCGCGTGTGGGGCGGCGGCTTCTACGAGGAGGAGCGTTTCTACGATCTCTGTGACCGCTACGGGATTCTGGTCTGGCAGGATTGCAGCTTCGCTTGCGCCATCTACCCCACCGACGCGGCGTTCTTCGAGAATGTGCGGCAGGAAGTCGTGGAAAATGTGCGCCGCCTGCGTCACCGCGCGAGCTTGGCGCTGTGGTGCGGCAACAACGAGATGGAGTGGGGCTGGGACTCCTGGGGCTGGGATCGGCCCGAAAATGCGCCCTATCGGGAAGCGTATGACCGGATGTTCCATCACCTGTTGCCGGAAATCTGCGCTGCTGAGGACCCCGACACGCCCTATTGGCCCAGTTCCCCTTCCTCCGGACGCCATTTCGCCGCGCCCAACAGCGTCCACGCGGGCGACACGCACAACTGGGAAGTCTGGCACGGCAATCAACCCTTCGGGCACTACCGCAACCATCCTTCCCGCTTTGTGAGCGAGTTCGGCTTCCAATCGCTGCCGCCACTGGAAACGGTGCGGACGTATGCGGAGCCGGCGGACTGGAACATGACCTCGTACATCATGGAGCATCATCAGCGCAACGAGGCGGGCAACGGGAAGATCATCCATTACCTGACCGACCATTTTCGGCTGCCCAAGGATTTCCCGGCGCTGGTCTATCTCAGTCAGGTGTTGCAGGCGGAATGTGTGCGCACGGGGGTGGAGTTCTGGCGCCGCAGCCGCGAATGTACCTCCGGCACGCTCTACTGGCAGTTGAATGATTGCTGGCCTGTGGCCTCATGGGCGAGCCTGGATTACTTCGGGCGCTGGAAGGCGCTGCACTACGCGGCGCGGCGCTTTTACGCGCCGGTGCTGCTTGCCGCTGAGGACTGCGGCCCGGAGGTCGGCCCGCGCCCGGTGACAGATCCAGCCGCTGACGAGCAGCGCCGCGTGCGTTGGACCGTGGAGCAGCTCGACGGGAAGCCCCTCGGCAGCGGGGAGCGGGTGGTGAGCACGGAGGCCCTCGGCTATCTGCTGGGGACGGCGGCCGGCGCGGCGCCGACATGGAAGCCGCTGGCGACGTTGTACGTCACCAACGATCTCCTCACGCCGTGGGAAGGCGTCGTGCGCTGGTCGCTGGAGACGCTGGCGGGGCGACCGCTGCGCGCGGGGGAGCTGCCGGTCAAGGCGGCAGCTCAGAGCGCGGTGCAGGTCTGCGCGCTGGATTTCTCGGACGTGGTGACCCTGGAGAACCGCCGCGAGGTCGTGCTGGTTTACGAACTGTGGCGCGGTGAGACGCGCGTGAGCCTGGGAGTGCTGCCGTTCTGCCCGTCCAAGCATTTGCAGTTGACCGATCCCGCGCTGGAGGCGACGGTTGCGGAGGAAGACGGCGTCGCGGTCGTCTCGCTGCGGGCGACGAGCCTGGCGCGCTTCGTGGCGCTCACGGTCGCAGGGGCGGACGTCATCTTCAGCGATAACTTCTTCGACTTGCCGGCCGGGCGGGAGGTCACCGTGCGCGCGTCTCTGCCGTCGGGCTGGGACCTGGCGCATTTCCAGGAGGCGCTGCGCATCCATAGCCTCGTGGATTCATACTGAGCGCTCTAGAAAAGTGCCCAGGTGTCCACGTGCTCACGTGTGCACCTTCACACGGTTTGCGTCAGCGTCGGGAAATTTACACAGGGAGGTCCCATGGAACTTGAACTGATCGCCGACTACGGTTGCCTCACCGGCGAAGGCCCGCTCTGGCATCCCCTGGAGCGGCGGCTGTACTGGGTGGACATCCCGCCGGGACGTTTGTTCCGCTACGATCCGGCGCAGGGACATCACGAGCCGTGCTACGCCGCCGGCGAGTCCATCGGCGGTTTTACCGTGCAGGCAGATGGCGCGCTGCTGCTCTTCATGGCGCGCGGGGCGGTGTCGCTATGGCGCGACGGGACGCTCACGCCCGTTATCCCGGAGATTCCAGAGGAACGGGAGAGCCGCTTCAATGACGTCATCGCCGACCCCGAAGGGCGCGTCTTTTGCGGCACGATGCCTGTGGGCGAGCGCGGCGGCTCCCTCTATCGGCTCGACACGGACGGCGCGCTGACGCGGGTGCTTGACGGAGTGCAGATCTCCAACGGCATGGGCTTCTCACCCGACCTGACGCAGTTCTACTACACCGAGTCGCTCGCGCGGACGATCTGGCTGTTCGACTACGACCGCGCGACGGGCGCCTTGAGCCGGCGCCGCGCCTTTGTCCGTACGCCGGAGCACGAGGGCGTCCCCGACGGCCTCACCGTGGACGCGGAGGGCCATGTCTGGTCGGCGCGCTGGGATGGCGGTTGCCTGGTGCGCTATCGCCCGGACGGGAGCGAGGACTTCCGCGTGGAGTTCCCGGCGCGGCAGGTCTCCTGTGCGACGTTCGGCGGGCCCGACTACCGGGATTTGTACGTCACGACGGCGGGCGGCGACGACAAAGTCGCCAACGGCCCCGGCGCCGGCGCGCTCTTTCGGTTGCGCCCCGGCGTTCAGGGACGTCCGGAGTTCTTCTCGCGGATTGCGGTGGGAAAGGAGGAATAGCCTCATGGACGCCTTCGAGGCCATCCGTCGGCGGCGCAGCGTGCGCGCTTTCACGGGCGCGCCGATTCCCCGCGCGGATCTGGAAACCATTGTGGACGCCGGGCGCCTGGCTGCCAGCGGGCATAACCGGCAGCCATGGACCTTCGTGGTGATCACCGACCCGGCCATGATCGCCCGTCTGGCGCTCGCCGATCGCTGGATGGAAAAAGCGGCGGCGATCATCGCCGTCGTGCTCGATCCCGCGGTCCCCTACTGGGTAGAAGACGGCTCCGCCGCCGTGGAGAACATGCTCCTCGCGGCGACGGCGTTGGGGTACGGTTCCTGCTGGCTGGAAGGGGACACCCGTCCGCACGAGGCGACTTTCAAAGCCTGGTTGGGCATTCCCGAAGCCTTGCGACT
>JAGPHL010000187.1 GCA_018055515.1 Anaerolineae bacterium | reverse complement strand
CGCGCGGAGATGCTCCGGCACGAAGCGGTGACGCGGCACGCGCCGCATGGCTTCGAGCACGGCGGCGTCGTGTACACCTCGCTGCCGGATGAGCGTGATCATGCGCGAGACGGCTTGTTCTTCCATTTCCATAGCCGTGTTTCATGGCCGTGTTTCATGGCCGTAGGCCCGGATAGGCTGCGGGGGATGTCTTCCGTGAGCGCTGCCCGCGGAAGACATCCCCGTGAGAGTCCCCGACGTCAGGCCCGACGCCGCCGCCGGAGCAGCGTCACGCCCAGGCCCAGCGCCGCAGCCACGGCAAGGCCCACCGGCAGCGATCCCCGCGCGGTCGTCCGATGGACGGTCACCACGGAGGGCGGGCCGAAGGTGAAGGAGAAGTCCTGCTGCATTGTGCCACCGTTGGAGGCAAAGCCGCCCTTCACCAGCCGCACCCGGTACGAACCGCCAGTCGGCAGATCCGCATCCGGGTCGAAGAGCAGCAGCGTGCCGGTGATCACCCCATCGCCGAAATCGGGATCGGTGTACGGCGCTGTGAAGGTGCTGAAGCTGAAGGTGCCCGGCAGTGGCGCACGCGCCAGCTGCTCCAGGAGGAAGGTTCCCGTCGTGATCAGGGAGGTGTTCAGCTCCCGGTTGAAGGTGACGCTGATGGGATGCGTGGGGTCCCAGTCGGTCGCGCCGTTTGCGGGATAGGTCGCCATGGGCAGCACATCGTGCCAGTTGTGGACGGTGTTCGTCACCGTCATCACCCCGGTCGCGCCGTAGTCGGTGGTCAGCGAGCGGTTGTTCGTCCCCACCAGCGTGCCCCAGTTCTCCACCACAGCCCATGTGCCCCGGGTGTACTTGTATTCGAGTTGCAGCCCCTCATCGGCGGTGACGTTGTAGCGCCAGGTGTTCGCGCCGATTTTGGTCATCGGCTGGGCGCCGGGGTTCCAGAAAGCGCCGAAGACGGCGGCATTGTTGCCCGCGATGTAGAGGGTGTCGGTCGCCGGGGTAAAAGCCGGCACATCCACGATGAAGCGCAGCTCCACCACACGCGGCATCGGCGTCGCCGAGACGGGAGCCGAGAAGGCGGAACGGTTGAAGGCGGTGTCGAGGGCCTGCACGGTGTAGGTGTAGGTCTGTCCCGTGGTGACGTCGGTGTCCACATAGGTCACCGCCGGCGCCAGTACCCGCGCCAGCCATGCCGGCGTCCCGCCCGCTTCTTCGCGGTAGAGGTCGTAGGCGTAGAGGTCGGCGTCCGCGACGGGGTCCCATTCCAGGCTCACACTCTCGGCGGACCAGGTGGTGACGCGCAGGTTCAGCGGCGTCGCCGGCGGCGTGATATCCGCAGCGGGATTGACCGTCAGCGCGCCGGCTTGCGCGGGATCGTAGCCGTTGCCGATGCCGTCGAGATCGGCGTAGACCCAGTCGCGCCCGCCGGTGGTGCTGTAGCGGTAGGCGTAGTCATATTCGCCCACGAATTCCGGCAGCAGCTGGCCCTTGAACTCGTCGTTGTTGCCCGCCTGCGTGTTGAAGACGGCGTCCACCCAGGTCCAGGCGGGGTTGCTGGCGGGGTCGGAGCCGTTCGGCCCGAAGCCCACCTGCGCCCAGAGGCCCGGCGTCGCGCCGGGGGCGTCCGTCACGCCGTCAATCCACACCTGCCCGTAGATATCGGGCGTGGGGGTGATGCCGACGGTGTGCACGATGCTCGGAGGCCATTGCAGATTGGCCCAGCCGATGGTGGCGTGCGGCATGCCGCTGGCTTCGTTGGAGTAGCCGCTGGTGAGCAGGGTAGTGTCGTCTTTGCTGACGACGACGTAGTAGTAGGTGACGGCGTTCTGCAGGCCGGTGTCGGTGTAGGCGGTCCCGTTCACGTTGGCCACGAACTCATAGCCGCCGCCGCTGAACCGGCTGCGGTAGAGAGCGTAGCTGTCCGCGCCCGTGGCTGCCGTCCAGGCGAGGTCCAGTTCGCCGCCGCGCTCGGCGACGACGGCCAGATCGGTCACGGCGGCGGGCGGGGTCGCCAGCGTGCCGGTGAGTACCAACAGCGCGCCGCTGAGCGTGGGCACGGCCGGCACGGTGAGGCTGCCATCGGCGGCCACAGTGTAGAGCGCGTTGCCGTCCAGCACGTTGACCAGCTGCGTGCCGACCGCCAGGTAACCGGAGACATCCACGGTGACGGCCTGCGTCGCGCCGCGATTGGCGATGATCACCGCCGCGTCATCCGCTGCCAGGCGCCCGTAGCTGTAGATGTCGTTGGCGTCATCCACGAGCAGGGTGTCGAAGCTGCCGGTGCGGAGTGCTGCATGGGCTTTGCGGGTCGCGGCGAGCAGCTGATAGTAGGGTCGCAGCGTCGTCCAGCCGGCGCCGCCGCTTTGCAGGTGTGTGTAGAACGGCGTGCCGCTCTCGTCCAGCCAGGGGAAGGGCAGCCGGTTGTAGGGATCGTCCTCCCACTTGCCGCCGGAGTAGGCGGTGGGTCCGACCAGGCCGACTTCATCGCCGTAGTAGATGGTCGGGGCGCCGGGGAGGGTGAATTGGAGCAGTGCCACGCCCATCAGGCGGGTCATGGCGTCGCTCCAGTCATACGTGGGACTCTGGAGCGGGGTGGGATCCGTGCCGACCGCCGCGTTGTGATCCATGAAGAACAGCGCGCGATTGGTATCGTGGCTGTCGAGCAGGTTCAGCATCGCGTAGAAGGCTTCGGGCGGATTGCGCTCCTCCAGGTAGCGCAGGCGCTCCTCCAGCTGCGAGGGCTTGAGCGGCGCGATGATGCCCGCGGAGCTGCCGCTGTTGTGGTCGTTGTCGGTGAAGGGGGTGTGGCGATAGAAGCCCTTGATGCTGGTGCCGAACTGATAGTTCATCGAGGCGTCCCACTCGTTGCCCAGGAGCCAGGAGGTGGAGTTGCCCCATTCCTCGCCCACCAGATAGGTCTCGGGATTGACCGTGCGGACGGCGTTGCGGAAGCCCTCCCAGTAATCGTTGGCCGGGTCGCCGGTAGTCCCGGGATCCACGTCACCGCCGACGTCGAAGCGCCAGCCATCCGCGCCTTTGGAGATCCAGTAGGGGCCGATGGAGGCAGTGCCTTGCGCCCAGATGAGATCGCGCACGGCGGGCGTGTTGGCGCGGAGCTTGGGCAGGCTATCGTAGCCCCACCAGCTCTCGTAATTCGCGGCGAGGGGGGTACCGTCGGAACCGGTGCAGGCCCCCGTGCCGGGCGTCACGTCGGTGAAGTAGTACCAATCGCGATAGGGCGAGGTAGCGCTCTCGCACGCGCCGACTTCTGCGTAGCGATGGTAGCGGTCGAAGTAGATGCTGTCCGAGGAGGTGTGGTTGAAGACGCCGTCGAGGATCACGGAGATGCCGCGCGCTGCCGCTTCGCTGGTCAACGTTTGGAAATCGGCGAGATCGCCAAACGCGGGGTCAATCTCGCCGTAATTGGTGGTGTCGTACTTGTGGTTGGAGGGCGAGGTGAAGATGGGATTCATGTAGATTGCCGTCACCCCCAGATCCGCCAGGTAATCGAGCTGGTCAATGATGCCCTGGAGGTCGCCGCCGTAGAAGTTCTGCCCATAGACCTGCGGGCAGGGGCCTGCGGGGTCGCGCGGATCGCAGATTGGCGTGTTCCAGGCCGTGCCGTTAGAACGGTAGATGGAGCCGCCGGGGATGTCATAGTGGAAGCTGCCGGCCGGCGTGTCGTTCGTCGGGTCGCCATCGCGGAAGCGCTCCGGGAAGATCTGGTAGATGATGCCGTTCTTCACCCAATCGGGGGTATGGAAGCTGGGGTCGTAAACGGTGATCTGCCAGCTGTTGTCCGGGCTTTGCGCGTAGGGCTGGCCGGGTCCGCCAAAGCCGCCGGCGAAGCCCTTCCCGTTGTCCTCATAATAGGCCGTCGCCGTGCCATCCATGGCGATGAAGCGATACCAGTAGATCGTGGGGACGGCGCTCGCGGGCACGGTGACTTCCCACCAATCGTAGGTGCCATCGGTAGCCACGATAGCCATGTTGAGGAAGGTTTGCGTGTCGGTGCGGTCGTTCCACAGCCGCACCTTCACGGCGGTGAGATCGTTGGCGGCGGCGCGGAAGCGCAGGGTCACGGCGGTTTGGGTCGTCACGGCGCCGCCGGGCGTGCGGTAGAGCGAGTCCAGCGAGTCGTGATAGAGGTCGTCCCACCAGATGTTGTTGTCGTGGGAGGCCTGTGCGGGCGGAGGCGGAGGCACGACCGCCGCGCGGCCCTCATAAGTATCTACCCAAAACAGCACCTCGTCGCCCGCCTCGTAGACGGTGAACTCGAAGTTGGGGGCATCCTTGTTGCGTCCGTCGGTGCCGAAGGCATCCCACGTGCCGGTCTTGACCATCTTGCCTATATAGTCGCCCGGCGCCGTGAAGGGGTGATACAGCATGTGGAAGCCGTGGCCCAGGTCGGTGAGGGCGGTGGCCAGGTCGGCATTGTTCCAGCCCTGGAAGTTGCCGACGGCGGTCAGGCTCGCCGGCAGGCTGTCCCAGGCGTTGACGATGTTCTGCAGCGGATAGAGCGGCGTCCCCGCGTCGGCGCTGTGATCGTTGGTGTCGAAGGTGAATTTGACGACCTGCGCGGCGTCGGTGGTGTAGAACCAGGCATTTTGACTGGGATAGGCCGTACCCCAGTTGCCGCATTCAACCGCTTTGAACTCATAGCGCCCCGCGTCTGCGATGGCGAGGTCCAGAGAGAAGACGCCATCGCCGCCGATGAGGTCGCCGTTAGTGCCATCATCGAAGAGGGGCATACTGCTGTTGTTCCAGTCGTTCATCGAACCTGCGACGCACCAATTGCCCGCGCCGGCCTGATTGACCGTCACCGCCACCCGCGCGGCGCGCGTGTCGAGCAGGAAAATCACCTCTTGATTGTCGGCGGTGGTCGTGAAATTGATCGTCGGGCCATCGATGTTGCGTCCATCGGCGCAGTATTGCTCATCCCATGAGCCGGTGCGGACGATCTTGGCCATGTAGGTCCCGGCGGTCGGGATCGTGTATTTCAGCCGGTACAGCCCATGGCCGATGGCGG
>JAGPHL010000186.1 GCA_018055515.1 Anaerolineae bacterium | reverse complement strand
ATTGACTCCACTGGCCACTGGAAGGAAGATGTACATTTCTATCAAACATATACATGGGTTAACCAGGTAGCATTACGGGTTGCAGCCTCCGGGGAACAGATGTACTCTGATCTCACTTTACAGATAACTTGGGGAGAGGCAATTGCAAGAGCCAATCTCGGTGTGGATGTAGAAGCCATAGTCACAAGTGTTGGTGACGCAACATCTGGGCGCTCAAGATCCCAAGGTGAGTTGCAAGTACAACAGCCAAGTGCCGCATTGGGGGGCGCAGTTCCTGAGCAATACTATCATTATCCCAGTAAAGCCCAAGCCACAAGCCGGTTGGAGGCAGCTATTGCTGCTCAAGACCCTCTAGCATTTGGGCGTGCCTTGCACAGTTACCAGGACTACTATGCACATACTTTGAGTGGCTTTACTGCATTGCCGGGAGATGTTACTGCTTTGTTTTCAAATTGCGCTCAGTGTCTAGCCCAATCCGACGTCGGCGCCAATTTGGACAGGTTGCTTGCCCAGGCTGCTAGAGCAGGCCATGATGGAGTACCTGGGCCGGATGCTTATTTCCTACTTCAAAACGGGCTATTGACATGCAAAATGGTACACTCTGGTACACTATTCGGTTTTTGACCACTTACTATGGCATAGATTATGACCAATTTATGCAAGCCAATCCGGATTTGATCTCGAACTGGGACTTTCTGAAATGAAAACGCGCATGGCAGCTGGTGCACGACAGCTTTTTGAGGTAGGAATAGTTGCTGTTTGGAGCGGGGTAGGCGGTGCGGGATATTACGTTAGTATGAAGAGCGCTCTTATAGGCGAAGGACTGTTTTGGTGGTTTATCTTAGGCGCGGTGATCTGGGGAATAATACAAGGTGCCGCCCAAAGTATGTTGCTATCTCGTTGGTGGAATAACGATAGAGCCTTCGTGTTAAAGTGGCTGCGGGCTAGTGTGATTGGGTGGAGTTTTGTGGGAGGGTTCATGGGGGGAATCCTGGTAATCGTCATTCAGGTCACGTATGCCATCATATGGGGCGGATTCGATGCCTTGTTCTGGGATCCGCCCACATGGGTTGGCCTCCTGAGTGGGATTGTGGGTAGCACTTGGCTACAAACACGAGTGATGCGTCGGAAGTTCAAAAACTTCCGTCAATGGTGGCAGGGCAGCTTACTGGGTTGGGGCGGAGGATTTTTGGTGTTTCTGGGGCTGAATCACTGGCCGCTCTTTGCCGTCCCCCTTACCGATGCACTCAGTGGTTTGGCCGCAGGGATCGTGGCCGGCATCATTACCGGAATAACGTTAATGCGAATGGCCATGATGCCAGAGCCTTCATGACAAAGCCAATAGCAATGTGCCTTCCGGCACCCGGCGCCTTGCCCAACGGCAAGGCGGCGTGCTGACCTACCTCCACGGCGACCCTCTTGGCAGCCAACTGCGCGAGGACGGGCAGCGCGGTTGACAAAACTGCGGTTCCTGGTAAAATCTTCTCCGGTTCGGCCCCATCGTCTAGTGGCCTAGGACGCTGGCCTCTCAAGTCGGAAACAGGGATTCGAATTCCCTTGGGGCCATCAACAGGCCGATGCTCAGCGTCGGCCTGTTTTTGTTGCTGTTTTAGTGTAAGAAAGTTGGAAAAAGGTATGAAGATCGAGAGCTTGCCCTGCGTCACCGCCTCACATCTGGTGAAATCCATTGACCTCAATCATCACGGCACGCTGTTTGCCGGGCGCATGGCCGAATGGTTGGTGGAGGTCGGCTTCATGACGGCGCAGGCGGCGTTGGAACGCCCGCCGCAAAATATCGTGTGCGCACGATTGCATGGCATGGATTTCCGTCAGAGTGTCGGCTCTGGCGCGACCCTGGTGCTGGAAGGCCGGGTCGCCTATGTGGGAACCAGCAGCCTCACCATCTATGTGGAAGCGCGACCCTTCGGCGTCCCCCAGACAGAACGTCCGTATACCGATGGGTTGGTCACCTTTGTCCATGTCATCGAAACGCGCGCGGCGCCTCACGGCCTGGTCGTGGACCCCCCCGCAGCGGGAGAGGCACGGGCCCTCTGGGATCGCGTGCTCGCCGAGCGGCAGGCCCCGCAGCGAGCGGCGCAATGACCCAGGGCGGACATATCGGCGCGAGTCTCGCCCTTGCCTGGGCCATCGAGCGCGGGATCTTCCATACCACGCCTGGACCGGAGCTGCTGCTCATCGGTGCGGTATTGGGAAATCTGCCCGATCTCGACGCCCTCGCTGCGCCGTTGCTGGGACATCGCGTGGGGCGACAGCGACTCGCTCATCATCGCTTCATCACCCACGCCCCCCTCTTCTACGTGCTCCTCTCGCTGCTCCTCGCCGTGTTTTCGCCCGCCTGGGCGCTCCGCGTGGGGCTTCTGACGCTGTTCCATCTGGTCCTGGATTCCTGGCACACGGATGACGGCGTGATGTGGCTGTGGCCCTTGAGCACGCGGCAGTTCAGCCTGTGGCCCTATCCCGCGCACGCCGGCGGACTCTTTGGCTGGAATTTCTACCGCAGCTACCTGCGGTGCTTGCCGGCGCTGATCCCCGAAATGGCGTTTGGCCTGAGCGGCGTCGCCGTGTTGGTCACGGCCTTCGTCTAGCCCGCCGCCGGGGAATCCGGCGCCCCTTCCCAGGGCGTGTAGAGGGTGTTGGGGAAGCCCATCCGGCTCAGGATGCGGCCGACCGTTTGCTGGACGAGCTCTTCGAGGGTGCGGGGATGGGTGTAGAACGCCGGCGCCGGCGGAAAGATGATGGCCCCCAGCTCCGCTGCCTGCACCATCAGCCGCAAGTGCCCCAGGTGCAACGGCGTCTCACGGACGACCAGCAGCAGCGGGCGCCCCTCTTTGAGGGTCACGTCAGCGGCGCGCGCCAGCAACTCGTCGGCGTGACTGTGGGCGATGGCCGCGAGGGTCCTGATCGAGCACGGTGCCACAATCATCCCCTGCGTGGCGAAGGAGCCGCTGGCAATCGCGGCGGTGAAGTCGTAAGGAGCGTAACGCCGCGCGACAAGCGGCTCCAGACTCTCCGGGGTGCGACCGGTCTCCAGGGCCAGCGTCGTGCATCCGGCCTCGGTGATCACCAGATGAGTTTCCACCTGCAGCGCGTGCAGCGCTTCCAGCAGCTGCACCCCATAGATCGCGCCGCTGGCGCCGGTGATCCCCACGATGAGCCGACGCGGGGACATTGGCAGGCCCGTCGTCACGTGTTCCATACTTCCATTATACGCCGGAGATGCCGCACGCCAAGTGATTGTGACATTTGCGTCTTGATGCTATACTAACGGCGGATTCCATTCACGGATGAGGTGGCGAGCAATGAATCAGAAACGAGGGTTGGGTCGCGGGTTGGCAGCGTTGATCCCCCCGGCGGCGGAGGAAGGGGAGACCGGCTTACAGCAGGTGCGGCACGACCAGATCGTCCCCAACCCTCATCAGCCTCGCGCCCCCTTCCGGGATCAGGATCTGGTAGAACTGGCCGCCTCCATCCAGGAACACGGCATCATCCAGCCGCTGGTGGTCACCCGACGCCCTGAGGGCGGCTATCAGCTCATCGCCGGCGAACGTCGCTGGCGCGCGGCGCGGCTCGCCGGACTCGAAGAAGTCCCCGTCATCATCAAAGAAGCGGCCCCGCAGCAGATGCTGGAGCTGGCGTTGGTGGAAAACGTCCAGCGCGCCGACCTCAATCCGTTGGAGGAGGCGCTGGCGTATCAGCACCTCGTCGAGGATTTTGGCCTCTCGCAGACGGAAGTGGCGCGCCGCGTGGGCAAGAGCCGCGTGGCGGTGACCAATACCCTGCGCCTGCTGCAGGCCTCCCCCAAAGTTCAGGCCGCGTTGACCGAACGGCGCATCACCGAGGGACACGCGCGCGCGCTGCTGGGATTGGAATCGCCGGCCCAGCAGGACGCGGCGCTGCGCCGTGTCCTCGAACAGGAACTCAACGTCCGCCAGACCGAGGCGCTCGTGCAGCAGCTCCGCGAGGAGGCGGCGACCCCTGCACGACCCAAACCCGTCACCCCGCCGGAGATCCGGGCACTGGAAGAGCGTTTCCAGGAAGCGCTGGGCACGCGGGTCAAGTTGCGTGCGGGGCGCAAGGGCGGGCGGGTGATCATCTACTATTACTCCGACGAAGAGTTCCAGACCCTCTACGCGCAGCTCACCGGCCAGGAGCTTTGAATCGGGTGTAGCACGTGGGCGAAGGTGCGTGTGAACGCACGAACATGCGAAGGAGATCTGACGAGCGTCTCTGCATCATCTTCAGTTTCTGATCGGTGAAATCCGTGGCCATCCGTGAGCCATTTTCCGAGAGGAAGTGCGCCCGGCAGGATTCAAAACGCGCGACGCAGGTTAATCTGCGCCGCGCGTGTGTTAGACGAGAGAAATCTTACCACACCAACTCGTATTTGCAGAAAGCGTCCTCGCTGGCGCGTTCTTCCGTGCGGATGAGCTGTGCGCCGGTCAGCTGGGAGAGCATCACTTCGTCAATCCGGCAGATCTCCGGGTGAGAGTGCGCCACGTAATGATAGGGGCAGTTGCAGACAAAGATGTGATAGGCGCCCTCCTCATCGCGTTCCCAGCGCGCGACAAAGCCCAGCTGTTTGATGTAGGCGATGACCTGATCCAGGCGCTTCTCGCGATCCGTGGGCAGGTCTCCCGCGCCGGCTGCCAGCTGCCGTCCCACAGCTGCCAGCAATTCCTCGCGTGATTCGCCTGGCAGCGACGTGTCGAGCGCTTCCAACAGCGCATTGGCCAATCCGCTGTAGTTGGTCGGAAACAGATCCGCCGCCGTGGAGGTGAGGCGATAAGCGTACCGGGGACGTCCGGGGCGGCTCGAACGGTGTACTTCAGGATCGGTGATATACCCTTCGGAGCGGAGGATTTCCAGGTGATGACGGATCGTCACGCTCGTCAGGCGCAGTTCCTGGCTCAGCTCCTGAACGGTAACTTCGCCCTTGCGCTTGAGAATCTCTAAAATCTGCTGCCGTGTGTCTTGCATGGTACCTGCTTCCCCGCTGCTGAAAATGCTGCCCTTACGCCCTG
>JAGPHL010000016.1:6239-22484 GCA_018055515.1 Anaerolineae bacterium | reverse complement strand
TTTTTTTCTCCCCCTCCCCAACGGCGTCTGCGCCGTTGGGGAGGGGGCAGGGGGTGGGGCAAAAGCTACAGGCCACAAAGGTTCATCCATCGCCGTCTGGCACCCTGGCGCCAGGCTGAACAGCCACCGCACATTTTCATTTTTGGATAGTGTGCGCCAGCACATGGCGTCTCCTTCGAAAATAGAGAGCAGTGAGTCAGCTGTCAGCGAATCAGCGAAAAAGCGAATCTGTGAACCTCAGCTGCCCCGGAATGAATTCCTGATCTGATAGGTCCCCAACAACGCGCTTCAGCGCGGTTGGCTCGTGTCAGGCTGGGGATGGAATCCCCAGCCGAACCGGCGAGTCGCCGCAGCCTCTCACATTTTCATCCCTGGATGATGTGCGCCAGCACATGGCGCCTTCCTTGCAGTTGACAGGCGCCCGCTTTTCAGGTACGATACGCGCATGGCCAAGGGGAAAGTGGGATTGGGCCGGCGCGGGGAAGCGCTGGCTGCCGCACAGTTGGCGGCGCGGGGCTACACTCTGGTGGCGCACAACTGGTATTGCCCGGCGGGCGAGGCGGATTTGATCGCGACGCGGCAAGGAGACTGGTACTTCATCGAGGTACGCACGCGGCGCGGCGGGGCCCCCGGTGCGCCAGAGGACTCCATCACGCCGCGCAAACGCGAACGGATGGCGCAGGTCGCCAGGTACTATTTGAGCGCCCAACTGCCGGACGCCGATCCCGCCTGGCATCTGGGATTGGTCGCCGTGGAGCTGGATCGCGCCGGACGTCTGATCCGCATGACGCTGTACCTGGATCTGGAAGGCGAGGTGGAGGAGTTGCTCGATGGCGGAGCATGAACTGCAACCGGGGCCGGAAGCGCCGGGCATCCCGCTGGTCGTCATCGTCGGGCCGACGGCGGTGGGCAAGACGGCGTTGGCGGTAGCGTTGGCCGCTGCCTTTGATGTCGAGGCGGTCTCCGCCGATTCGCGGCAGTTCTATCGGGGGATGGACATCGGCACGGCAAAGCCGACGGCGGCGGAACGCGCTGTGCTGCGCCATCACCTGATTGACATCGCCGACCCTGATGCGACGGTGGGACTGGCGCAGTTTTTGCGGCTGGCCCGGGCCGCGATTGCCGACATCCAGGCGCGGGGAAAACTGCCCCTGCTGGTCGGCGGCACCGGGCAATATGTCCGTGCGCTGTTGCAGGGCTGGCACATGCCGGAGGTGCCTCCCGATCCGGCATTGCGTGCCGGGTTGGAGCAGCGGGCGCGGCAGGATCCGGCGGGGCTGTGGGCGCAGCTCCTCGCGCTCGACCCAGCCGCGGCGGACTTTGTGGACCCGCGCAATGTGCGACGGGTGGTGCGGGCGTTGGAGGTGTGTCTCAAGACGGGGGCGCCCTTTTCGGCGCAACGTCAGCGCATTCTCCCGCCGTATCACGTCCTGCAATTGGGGCTGACCCTGGAGCGGGCGGCGTTATACGCGCGAGCGGATGCGCGGGTCGAAGCGATGATGGCGGCGGGCCTGCCGGATGAGGTCGCGCGGTTGCTGGCGGCGGGCTACGGGTGGGACTTGCCGGCGCTCTCCGGGTTAGGCTACAGCCAGTTCAAGCCCTATTTCGCGGGGCAGGCAACGCTGGCCGAAGTCACGGCGCGGATTCAGCTGGACACCCACGATTTCATCCGTCGGCAATACGCCTGGTTTAGTCTCAGGGACCCGGCGATCACCTGGCTGCCCCCCGGAGCCGTGCAGGAAGCGCAGCGCCAGATTACCGATTGGTTGGGGCAGTTCGAGAAAACCGGCTTCCAAAAGTGAACCGCGTCGCCCCGTGGCGAGTATTCCCTTTGTCAATTGAAAAATAAAAAGCTTGACTGGAAAGCCATCTCATGGTAAACTCTTGAGAACCTATCGGGGATTAAAAACTGCCGTAACTTGGCGTTTTATCACTGGTCATCGGCTACGGGATCGGGTATCGTAGAGCGGTGGATGATAAGACTGAAGACCTGGCTGTTGAGCGTGGGGTAAACCGTGGCTACAACTAGCGAACTGTCGGACCAGGCCTTGGATTGCCTTTTGCGAGCTACGCTCCGTGAGGAATTGCGGGACGTCGCGCCCTCGCCGTGCGTGTGGCAGCGGATTGTAAAGCGCTTGCGACGTGATATGCCTGTGGCTCACACGCGGTATCCCTCGTTCGATTTGTTCCATCAACAGCAGCTGTTGCTTTTCTCCGTGATTCGTTTAGAGACCCATGATCAGTTTTTTGCCGGCGGCTTGCTCCGCGTCATGTGAGAGCCGGGGATGCTGATGAAGGGAGCGTGTCACGGATGAATGGGGATACGTGGAAACGTGCGAACGTGCGAAGGTGTGAAGGTGCGAACGTAACGTAAGTGATTCGCTTTTTCGCCTTTTCGCTTTTTCGTTGATTTTCGGGGCCATTTCTTTTTTTATGGAAGGAGGTGATGTCGTAGCCAGGAGTGCGCAAAAAAGCCCCCAAGTTTCGTCCCAGCTCCAGAGCGCCGTGAGGCAGGTTGTGCTGGAGCACGTTGTGAGTCTGTAGCCTATTTTCAATCCATTGAAGGAGGAGTGCATGTTTACGAAGAAGAATCTGACAATGCTGCTCGCCCTGGTGATGGTTGCCAGCATGTTGCTTTCAGCATGTGGGCCGACCCCAGCACCTGAGGTGATCGAGAAGACCGTCGTGGTGACCCAGGAGGTCGTCAAGACCGTTGAGGTGACCAAGGAGGTCGAGGTTGTCGTGACCCCTGAGCCCGTCAAAGTGGATCGCAAGGGCGCCTGGATGGACACCGTCATCTTCGTGGAAGAGCCTAGCGCGGACGCTGCAGTGAACCGCCTCGAGGTGGGGGAGCTGGACGTGTATGCGTATTCGGTCTCTAGCCCGGAGATTGCGGCGAAGGTGGAGGCATCTCCCAATCTTGACGCCTACAGCTCTTCAGGCTCTTACAATGAGCTGACGTTCAACCCTTCGGGCCCGGAACTGGCGAATGGGGCGCTGAACCCCTTTGCCGTCCCGGCGATCCGCGAGGCCATGAACTGGCTGATTGATCGCAACTACATTGCCCAGGAAATCATGGGCGGCATGGCGATGCCCCGTTGGACGGCCTTCAACATTGCGTCTTCGGATTATGCCCGCCTGGCGGACGTGAACCGCAAGCTCGAGTTGAAGTACGCCTACAACAAGGAAAAGGCGCAGGAAGTCATCTCTGCGGAGATGGAGAAGCTCGGCGCTACCCTGGTGGACGGCAAGTGGCAGTACAACGGCGCGCCGGTGACCCTCATCGGCCTCATCCGCGTTGAGGATGAACGCCGCGATATCGGCGATTATGTCGCCAATCAGCTGGAAGACATCGGTTTCACCGTGACCCGCGACTACAAGACCGGCGCGGAGGCCTCCCCCATCTGGATGCGCGGTAACCCTGCCGATGGCCTGTGGAACTTCTACACCGGCGGTTGGATTACCACTGTGGTGCCCCGCAACCTGGCGGACAACTTCAGCTTCTTCTACACCAACCGTGGTCTGGGCGTGCCCCTGTGGCAGGCGTATGTGAATGATCCGGAGTTCTATGAACTGTCGGAACGCCTGGAAAACAGCGATTTCAAGAATATGGAAGAGCGCAATCAGATGATGGCGCGGGCGCTGGAACTCTCGTTGCAAGACTCCGTGCGCATCTGGCTGGTGGACGAGAAGTCCATCACCCCCAAGCGCAAGGAAGTCAAGGTAGCGGCTGACCTGTACGGCGGCGTCAGCGGTTCGTATCTCTGGCCGCAGACCCTGCAGCGCGAGGGCCAGGTCGGTGGTTCGATGACCATCGCCATGCCCAGCATCCTCACTGAGCCGTGGAACCCCGTCGCGGGTACGAACTGGATCTACGACATGATGCTCATCCGTGGCACGGGCGAACTGGCGTACATGTACGATCCGTTCACCGGCCTGATCTGGCCGCAGCGCCTCGAGCGGGCGGAGGTCTTCGTGCAGCAAGGCCTGCCGGTTGTCAAGACCCTCGATTGGGTGGATTTGCAGTTTGTGGACAAGATCGAAGTTCCCGCCGATGCGTGGGTGGATTGGGATGCTGAGACGCAACGCTTCCTGACCGCGGGTGAGGTCTTCACGGAGACCCAGACCGCACTGCGCAAGAGCGTGGTTTACTACCCGAAGGGCATGTTCGAGACCGTCAAGTGGCACGATGGCAGCAACCTGTCCATGGGCGACTTCATCATGTACATGATCCTCACCTTCGACCGCGCCAAGGAAGCCAGCCCGGTCTACGATGCGTCGGCCGTGGCGGATTTCGAAGGCTTCATGGCCGCGTTCAAGGGGGTGAAGATCCTCTCCGAGGACCCGCTGATCATCGAGACCTACTCGGATTCCTATCAGTTGGACGCGGAGATGTCCATCTCCGACTGGTGGCCTTACTACGCTCAGGGGCAGGGCGCCTGGCACACGCTGGCACTGGGCCTGATGGCTGACGCGGCGGGCGAGGCGACCTTCTCTGCCGCTAAGGCGGATGAGCTGCAGGTCGAATGGCTGAGCTACATCGCCGGCCCGACCATTGAGATCATGAAGAAGCACCTCGATGAGGTCGTGGCCTCGGGCGAGATCCCCTACGCGCCGACGATGAGCGAGTACGTGGATGCCGCCGAAGCGCAGGCTCGCTATGCCAACCTGGCAGAGTGGTTCCGTCAGCGCGGTCACCTGTGGATCGGCACTGGCCCCTTCTACCTGGAGCGCGCCTTCCCTGTCGAGGGCACCGTCATTCTCAGGCGCTTCCTGGATTATCCCGACATGGCGGATAAGTGGCTGCGCTTCTCCGAGGCCCCCATTGCTGAGGTCGAGCTCGACGGTCCTGGTCGCGTGACCATCGGCTCGCCGGCTACCTACGATGTGTATGTGACCTTCAACGAGGAGCCCTACGCGGTCGCGGACATTGACAACGTCAAGTACCTGGTGCTCGACGCCAAGGGCGAGGTTGCCTATGTCGGTGCGGCCGAGGCGGTCGAGGATGGGCTGTGGAAGATCGAGCTCAGCGCCGACCTGACTGGCAAGCTCGAGGCGGGTTCCAACCGGCTCGAGGTCGTGGTCGTGTCGAAGCGCGTGGCGCTGCCCAGCACCGACTCCCTCACATTCGTGACGGCCCAATAGTTTGAGCAGCTCCTGAGGTGTTGTGCCGCTAGGGGCGAGGCGTCGCCTCGCCCCTGGCGTGTTGTAAGCCCTTGGATGCTGCGTAACGGTCCGGCCTGGTGGCGGACCATGACTGAAGGGGAGAGCCGTGCTCCTCTTTTCGGTCAGTGGCTGAACAGTTACAAAAGAGGTTGGCGATATCAGACGTCGATTTTACGTGGCGGCTGCACCCTTATTCACACGCCGTCTATTCTCAGAAGTTTTTATAGAAAGCGAGAGCGTTATGGCTGAAGCAACTTTGCCCCAAGCCGCGGGTGCTGAGACTTCCCAAAAGAAAAAAAGTTCTAGTTCACTGGCAAAACTGGCGCGTTATACGGTGACTAAGCTGCTGACCCTGTTTATCGCTGTTGTCATTGGCATCTATTTGACCATCCTCATTGCTAACATGGGGGGGTATGTAGATGAGATTCTTCGGGGGCAGATTCGAGAGAGCATCTCCATTTCCGTCAGCATGGATCCCACGCTCAAATATCTGACGTTGGAAGAACGCAATACGCTCATTAATGAACGGGTGGCTACTGAAGAGCGACGCCTGGGGTTAGATCAGCCTTTCATGCTGCGCAGTGTGCGCTTTCTCACACGCGCCATCACGCTTGACCTGGGACGGGCGCAGCACCTCGCCAGTGACAGCGGTTCGAAGATGGTGAAGAACATTATCCTCGAACGGCTGCCGCCAACGTTATTGCTCATGGGCTTTTCGAACCTGTTTTTGTTTTTTATCAGTCTGTACTTCGCCCTGTACCTGTCTCGCAACTACGGCACCTTCCTGGACAAGGCGGTCATTGCCATGTCCCCCTTCTCCTCGGCGCCGGCGTGGTTCTATGGCATCTTTTTGTTGTTGATTTTCTCCTCGGTCCTGGGCTGGTTCCCGTTTGGAGGCATGGTGTCAGCGCCGCCGCCTGAGACCTTCGGGGCGTTGTTGCTGAGCTACGCACACCATTTGGTGCTGCCGGTCGTCGCCTGGCTGGTCAGCGGGATTTTTTCTGGGGTGTACAGCTGGCGCACGTTCTTCTTGATTTTCTCGATGGAAGATTATGTCGAATTGGCGCGGGCGAAGGGCCTTTCCGCCCGTGATATCGAACGACGCTACGTGCTGCGTCCGACGTTGCCCAACATTATTACCAGCTTTGCGCTAATGTTGATCAGCCTCTGGCAGGGGGCGACCATCCTGGAAACGGTTTTCAACTGGCCTGGACTGGGGCGCACGCTGTACCGCGCCATTGGCCTTTACGATTCGCCGGTGATCATTGGGTCGGCGATCATTTATGCTTATCTGCTGGCCGGCACCGTTTTCCTGCTGGATTTTATCTACGCGCTGGTTGATCCTCGCGTGCGTGTGGGAAGTGGAGGGCCGAAAGCATGAACGCCTTTAAGCGCACGTTCAAAGACATTGCGCAATACCCCTCAGCCATTGGGGGGGTGATCATTATTCTGGCGCTGGTGGCGTTGGCGGTGTACACCGTGGTTGCCGTGCCGTATGACGAGGCCATTCGCCTGTGGCGCGGCGGCGAGGAAGTTTGGGGAGATTATCCGCGCCTGGCCCCTCCCGCCTGGTTCAACTTCTTCTCCAGGACCAAACAACCGACCACGATCGTGCGAAACAGCACGGATGGCGCTCCCTTCGTGACCAAAGAAGTCAAGCCCATTGACGAGACGATGACGGACGTCATCTTCACCTACACTTTCGACTACGAGGCCGACGTCTTCCCCAGTGAACTGATCGTCTTCATGACGGCGACCTTCAAGGAAAAGGGCCCTTTCGTCTCGCTGTTCTGGATCACGCCTGATGGACGGGAAATTCGGCTGGGCGAAGTCACCGCCAAACGTTCGGAGACCTACCGTTTTAAGCAGGATGAACGCCTGTTGCGGCGGCTCAAGGGCGTCGCGCCGGAGGTGGCCCTGTTCTCCGATCCGAACCAGGAGACGCCGACGGTGCTCAAGGGGACGTATCAGCTGCGGATTGACGCGATCACCTTTGAAGACGGTTCTGACCTGGAGGCCAAATTTGTCTCCTATGGGACGGTGCATGGGCTGGCGGGCACCGATCATCGTCGTCGCGATCTGACCATCGCACTGCTCTGGGGCACGCCGGTGGCGCTCTCTTTCGGCCTGGTCGCCGCCCTGGTGACGACGGTCACGACCATGTTCATCGCCGCCGTGGGGGTGTGGTTTGGCGGCGTCGTGGATGACATCATCCAGCGCCTCACCGAAATCAATATGCTGCTGCCGTTCCTGCCGATTTTGATTATGGTCGGCACGTTCCAATCGCGCAGCATTTGGGTGTTGCTGCTCTGGGTTATCTTGCTGAGCATCTTCGGCTCTTCGATCAAGGGCTATCGGGCGACTTTCATGCAGATCAAGGAAGCGCCTTACATCGAGGCGGCGCGTTCTTACGGCGCGAGCAACTGGCGCATCATCGTCTCGTATCTGATTCCCCGCATCATTCCGGTGCTCATCCCGGGATTGGTGTCCGGCATTCCTGCCTATGTGTTCCTGGAAGCGTCGCTGGCGTTGCTGGGGCTGGGCGATCCGGTCCTTCCGACGTGGGGCAAGCTCATCAATGATGCGTATGCCAACGGCGCGCTTTACAACGGCCAATACTATTGGATTCTCGAACCTGCGCTGTTACTGATGCTTGCCGGTTTGGCCTTTGCGATGGTGGGCTTTGCCCTCGATCGTATTTTCAATCCGCGCTTGAGGGAGGTATAGGCCATGCCTGAGAAAACTTTACTCCATATCGAAGATTTGAAGCTCCATTTTCGGGCAGGCAAAGGCACGGTGCGCGCTGTAGACGGCGTGAACTTCGACCTGGAAACGAACCGGGCCGTCGTCGTGGTGGGAGAATCCGGCTGCGGCAAGACCTCGTTGGCCAAGGCCATTCTGCGGCTGTTGCCCCGTAATGTCGAGACCTATTCTGGAAAAGTCTACTTGCATGATACGGATGTAATGCAACTCGGTGATGAGGATTACCGCCGCAATGTGCGTTGGATCAAGATCTCCATGGTGCCGCAGGCGGCGATGAATGCGCTCAACCCGGTGCTCAAAGTGGGCGATCAGGTAGCGGAGCCGGCGATCATTCACAATGCCATGGATAAGGAAACGGCGCTGGCGCAGGCGCGCAAGATGTTCCAGCATGTGGGGGTGCCGCTGGACTTTCTTGAGCGGTATGCCTTCGAGTTGAGCGGTGGCATGCGGCAGCGGGTGGCGATTGCCATGTCGTTGGTGACCGCGCCCGACCTGATCGTGCTGGACGAGCCGACCTCGGCGCTGGATGTGTTGACGCAGGCGAATATCTTCAACGTGCTCAAGCGCATCAAGAGCGAGCTCGGCATGAGCTTCATCCTGATCACGCACGATATTGCCACCTCCAGCGAGCTGGCCGATAGCGTCGCCGTGATGTACGCCGGGCAGATCGTGGAGACGGGGGACGCGCATCGTTTCTTCACGGAGCCGCTCCATCCTTATTCGCGCAAGCTCATGGACAGTGTCCCGCGTCTGCGCGGTAACCGGGAACCGGATTTCATCGTGGGGCAGCCTCCCAGCCTGATCAATCCGCCGACGGGATGTCGCTTTGCGGAGCGGTGCCCGCAACGTTTCGCGCGGTGCGCCGAGGATCCCCCCACCATCCGCCAGGACGGCCGCACGGTCAAGTGCTGGCTGCATGTGGCCTAAAGGAGCAGGTACAAGATGAACACGATGACAGGAACAGCTCAGGTGGGAGGGACTGCGGCGACGGCTGCGGAGCTCCCCCAAGAGGATGTGTTGCTCTCGGTGCAGGACTTGCGGGTGTGGTTCGAACTGCGCCGTTTCGGTTTTGGCCATGCCGGCTACGTCCGCGCCGTGGACGGTGTGACTTTCGATCTGCATCACAGCGAGACGATCGCCATCGTCGGCGAGAGCGGTTGTGGCAAATCCAGCCTGATGAAGACTATTCTGGCGTTGCATCGCCCCACCAATGGCGATCTTTTCTTTGAGGGACGGCGGTTGAACGATCTCAAGGGGCGGGCGTTGCGGCTGTACCGCTCGCAGGTGGGCTACATCCAGCAAGACCCCTACGGCGCGCTGGCGCCCTTCATGAGCGTCCAGCGGATCCTCGAGGAGCCGCAAATCATCAATGGCATTAAGAGCCGGTCGGAGCGGGAGGCGCGCATCCGCAACGCGCTGGAAGAAGTCAAGATGAGCCCCGTGGAAGATTTCCTGCCCAAGTTCCCGCACATGCTCAGCGGCGGGCAGCAGCAGCGGGTGGTGATCGCGCGGGCGATGCTCCTGGAGCCGAAGCTCATCGTCGCGGATGAGCCGGTCTCGATGCTGGATGCCTCGGTGCGCGTGGAAATCCTCAAACTGTTGCGCGCCTTGCAGGATCGTCACCATCTCGCCGTGATTTACATCACCCACGATCTTTCGACGGTGCGCTATTTCTCGGAGCGGATTTTTGTGATGTATGCCGGCCAGGCGGTGGAAAAGTCGTTGATTGATGACTTGATCCGCAACCCGCTGCATCCGTATACGATGGCGTTGTTGTCGGCGACTTCGGATCCCGACGCGGACAACGCGACGCGCTTCCGCGATGTGCCGCCGGGCGAGCCGCCCAGTCTGGTCAAGCCGCCGACCGGCTGTCGGTTCCATCCCCGCTGTGCGTACATGATGAAGGGGCTGTGTGACGTGGAAGAGCCGCCGCACTTTGAACCGGAACCGCACCATCTGGTCGCGTGCTGGTTGCACCGATGAGCGGACGCTGGCAGCCCTCGCACACGATAGCGCTCGGCCTGGGTCTGGTCGTCGCCGGCGCCGTGTTGCCATTGCTGATGGTGTTGGGCGTGCTGAAGTCAACCTTCGCGCTGAACTTCATCGCCTATTTCGTTTCCGTGGCAGGGCTGTTTCTGGGGATCATCGGTGGCGCGACCTACGCCCGGCGCCATAAGGACTGAGCGCCGCTCGCTGTTGAGACACAACGTTCCCGTCTGGCTTTCCAGACGGGAACGTTTTTTTGGGGGAGGAACGCAGCCGGATTTCAGGGCTGCAGACTGAGGCTCTCGATATTCCACAGGCTGGAATTCGTCGTTGCATCGGGGGCAAAGCCGCTGACTTCAGGCCGTGTGACGGAAAGCTTGAGCCGCAGGAAAAGGGGCAAGGCAGGCAATTGTTCAGCGAAGCGGCGTTGCGCTGCTTGATGCCCCGCGATGAAGTCCGGCGACCCCGGCAGCGCATTCTGTGCCTGAGCACACGCGGCATCGAAAGCCGCGTCAATGAAGCCCGGCAGATTCAGGCCAGTCCAGTTGTTGGCGGCGCTGGGAATGGCGGTGCTCATGTAGCGGGCGCAGGGAGGGGGATCGAGGTCGGTCATCCAGGCGAAGGACGCCAGCTCGAAGTTGCGCCCGAACAACGGCCCATCGGCGCTCATGGCAAAAAATTCCGTCACCGGCAGCTGGCTCAAGGTGACCTCCATCCCGCAGAGGGCCAGGTCGCTCTGGAAACGCTCCAGATACGCGGACGACGAGGCCGTTGTGGATTGCCAGCGAAACGCCAGGGGGGTCTTCTCGCGGATGCCGGGGATGCCGTGCGCTTCGCGGATGCCGTTGCCGTCCTCGTCACGCCAGCCGACTTCGTCCAGCAGCGCCTGACCGCGTTCCGGGTCGTAGGGGTAGGTGGGCAGATCGGCCACGGCGAGGGGGTGCTGCGGCGGGAGATAGGAAGCGGGGACCACCGACTTCCCATACATTTGATCCTGGATCACGCCCTCGCGGTTGAGGCAATAGGCGATCGCCTGCCGTACCCGCACGTCCTCGAAGAAGTCGGGGCGTTTGGTGTTCGACGCCGGGTTGATGCCGAAATCGAGGTGTTCCCAGCGGCTATCAGGGGTGAAGAAAGGGCGCGCCAGCTCCTGCTTTTCCAATTGCAGCAAGAGGGGGGCGAGCGTTTCCAGGTCGGCGCGCTCGGGGATGATGTCGCACCTGCCGGCAAGCAATTGGGCGAGGGCGTCGTTCACATCGGGCACGAAGCGGAAGACGATTTTATCCACAGCGGGCTGCCCTTCCCCCGCACGGAAGTAGGCCGGATTGCGCACGAGGGTGAGATATTTGCCCGGCAGCCACTCTTCGACCATGAAGGCTCCCCATCCCATCGGGGCGCGGGTGGATTCGGGGACGTGAAGCAGGTCGGCGGCGTCATATCCCAGGGTCTCCTGCCACAACTGACGCGGCAGGGGTGTCCAGAAGGTGGCGACGTAGAGCGGGGGGATGTAGCCCGGCAGGCCGGTCCAGACCACGGTGCAGGTATCTTGCGCGCGGTAGCTGGCGGTGCGGTTGATCACTTTTTTGTCGGTGGGGGTCGCGGGGTCGGCGTCGAGCTCAAAGCTGTAGACGGAGTCGTCTGCCGTCACCGGGGTGTCATCGGACCAGCGCACGTCCTGCCGCAGGTGGAACGTGATCTCCAGCTGCTCCATTTCCACGGGCTCGCCGGTGAAGGTCACCGCGCAGGCGGCGCTGTAGCATCCGGCCGGACGCACGGACATTCCCTCCGCGAGGGTAACGGGATTGTTTTCGGCGTCTACGGCGTGATCTCCTGCCTGCAGGATGACTTTCTTGAGGTTGATGTCCCCGTTCTCCAACTCCGGCAGCCGTTCAAGGATGACGGGCTGATAGGTGTAAGCGCGATAGTCCACAGGGCCATCGTACAGCGCTTGCAGGACGTGACGGGCGGTGCGCTGTGAGGCGCTGCTGTACCAATACAGGGATTCAGGCTCCTGCTCCTGGCACACGGTGAGGGTCGTGGGCGGTGGAGGGGTGGAGGTCGCGGTAGGCGTTGGCGTCGCGGTAGCAGTGGGGGTCGCGGTGGCGGACGCTTCCACGGTGACGCTGGCGGTGGCCGTTCCCCCTGGCGGGGTGAAGAGAGGACTTGTCGTCGGAAGATTCGTACAGCCGACCAGTAGACCCCAGATCAACAGCGGGACAAGAGACTCCCACCACTTTCTTTTTCTCATGCAGGACTCCTGAAACACCCTATGGGGGAGCATTGCAGTGGGCCTCAGCGAGGTGCGCGCCTCGCTGCCGGGGCGTCATGTGAACTCATATTGGAGCTCAGGCACGGGCCGCTGACGTTGGATGAGCGCTTCGCGCAGGCGCTCGCGCGCATAGTGCAGGCGTGACTTCACGGTGCCTACCGGCAGGTCCAGGATTCGCGCGATTTCGTCGAGGGGCAGCTCTTCGATGTAGAAGAGCACCACGACGGCGCGATGTGAGGAGGGCAGATCAGCGATGACCTCGCGGATCAGGGCGGCAGTTTCCCGCTCTTCGGTGCGATGATCGGGGGCCGGGAACATGCTCGGCAAGCCCGACACCCATTCCAGCAGGTCTTCGATCGGCTGCGCCCAGTGGATTTTGGCGGACCAATCGTAGACCAGGTTGAGCGTGACGCGGTACAGCCATGGTTCGAGGGGGCGGTGAGGGTCAATGGTCCTGGCGTAGGTGTAGAGGCGCACGAAGCATTCCTGGAGGATGTCTTCAGCGGCGCGATGGTCGCGTGTGGCAGCCAGGGCGACACGGTAGACCAGGCCTTTGTACCGCTCGTAGAGCTCCCCGAGGGCATTCAAGTCGCCTCGCTGGAGCTGTTCTACCAGGGAAGTTTCCATGTTTTATCCTTGTTCCGACGTTTGGGACCCGGCGGCTTCCAGCTGGGCCAAGAACTGGCGATCCCCGGCGCTTAGAGTTGCCCGCGCGAGCAATTCCGGTCGCCGGAGCCGGGTGCGGCGCAGCGCCTCTTGCCGCCGCCAGCGGGCGATCGCGGCATGATGGCCCGAACGTAGCACCTCGGGAACCTCGAGGCCGCCGAAGCTCGGCGGGCGCGTGTATTGCGGCCCTTCCAGCAAGCCGCCGGCGAACGAGTCCTGCCGGGCGCTTTCAGCATCGCCGAGCACGCCCGGAATCCATCGGGCCACGGCGTCAATGAGCACCATGGCGGGCAGCTCGCCGCCGGTGAGCACGAAGTCGCCGATGGAAATCTCATCGGGATGCAGGAGGTCGCGTACCCGCTCGTCGAAGCCCTCGTAGTGCCCGCAGATCAGCAGCAGCCGCGACTGCTGCGCGAGCGCCTGAACCGCTGTCTGATCCAGGAGCCGCCCTTGCGGGCTCAACAACACTACCGGGAACTCCTGGGTCCCTCGCAGCGCCGTCACCGCGCGGACGATGGGTTCGGGTTTGAGCAGCATCCCCTCGCCGCCGCCGTAGGGCAGGTCATCGGTCAGCTGATGCCGGTCCAGGGCGTAGTCCCGCAATTGGTGGATCACCAGGGTGAGCTGTCCCCGTTCCTGAGCGCGCTTCAGAATGCTCTCCTGCAGCGGGCCTAAAAACATCGCCGGGAACAGAGTCAGGACATCTATGCGCATCAGCCTTATTTTAACATGAGATTCGGGCTGGACAAGGCCCCGCGTTAGCGCGGGCGACCGCGCCCCAGCCGGCGTTGCAGGTCGAGCAATTTGTCGTGACGCTGTTCGACCAGCAGACGCGCTTGCTCAGGCCAGGTGGCGGTGTAGCGGACGCGCAACGCTGTCTCGCCGAGGAGATCCAGGAGCGCCTCGGGGGTGAGTGCTGCCAGCTGTTCAAAGAGGAAGATGCCTGCGGCGTTGAGCGCGGTCTCGGTTTTGGGACCGATGCCCCAAATGCGTTTGAGGTTGTCCGGTGCCACGAGAGTCCGCTCTAGCGGCTGCGGGGCAGCGACCGGCGCGGCGACCGGCGCGGCGACCAGCGCGGCTGCCGCCGGGACGGCGGCGGCCCGGGCGAGCAATTCCGGTTCAGGCAACAGCCAGCGATAGTCGTTGTCCAGCGCCTGCCGGAAGTCCTCCTGGACGCCGGGCTTATCGGCGATGCGCCAATCGTCGCCGTCCCACCGATAGAGCAGGGCGCAACGGATCTGCTGCGCGTAGGGCTGCCGGTTCCAGCGGTGGATCTCGGTGTACATGGCGCGCACCCAGCCGGTGTTCTGGTTCACCCATCCCTGATCGTGGAGGCAGGCCGGCGCGGCGCCCGGGCGGCAGATGTGATTGGTCTCCGTGAGGTAGACGGGCAGATCGCGCCATTTCAGCGGGATGCGTTCCATGAACAGCCGGTACGTCTGGAAGTCGAAGTAATGGTCGCTGAGCAGGGAATCCCCAAAAGTGGCCAGGTTAGTGATCGCGTCGAGCGCGGGGCCGTGCGTGTAGGCGTGCAGGATGAAGCCATCCAGCGCCGGGATGTTGTCCAGCATGGCCTGGAAATAGTCGAGGGGACGCCAGCGGGCCTGGCCAAGCAGCGGCAGCGGCGTCGAGTTGTAGGGATCCACTGCGCCGGGGCAGACGACTGCGCCGGGCAAGACGGCTTTGATGGCGGCATAGACTTTGTTGAAGGCCAGCGCGTAGCGCTCCGGCGTGATGTGCTCGAAGATCTGCCCGTCATCCCCCGGATGCTCGCTGGGATTGTTCTGCTCATTGCCGATCTGAATCGTCCATTGGTACTGGGCGTTGGTGGCGCTGTCGGCTTTGAGATACAGTTCCACCCATCGGGCGCATGTCGCGGCGAAATCGTCGTAGCCGGCGGAGATGGGCAGCGTGCCGCTGGGATGATAGCCGTGATTCAGGCGGATGATGACGCCATAGCCCTGCTGCGCCCAGTCCCAGAGCCGGCCGCGGAGGTTCTGATCCAGCCTGATGTTGGCCGGATGCCGTCCCAGCGACTCGGTGAAGAGGACCCAGCCTTTTTTGCCCTTGCCCGTGAAGAGCGCGCGGATGCCATCGCGGAAGGCCACGTCGTCGCTGAGCTGCGCGGCATGAATCCCGAAGAGGTGCGGCGAGAGGCCCTTGGGCAGGTCGGCGACAGTTGCCAGGCGGCGGGTGTCGCTTGTGCGCGGCGCGCGCACGTACCACGCCGCTACAAACCCCTCGTGTCGTGAGGGGGTGCGGACGCGGATCCATTGGTCTTGCTGCCCGACTTTCTTGCCGGCTCCGGCGGGATCCTCGAGCACTTCGAGCACGGCGCCATGGGGCACCCACCAGACCTGCGCGGCGCTCGTCGTCGGCTGCTGGCGGACGCGCAGGCCCGCGTCGGGGCTTTCCACGATGATGTGGGTCACCGGTCCTTCCGTCGGCTGGGGGACGACGGGCACACCCTCGGGGGTCTGCAGTTTGACGTACCAGGCGGCGACGTATCCCTGTTGGCCGTTGGGCGCCTGCACGTTCAGCCACTGTCCCTGCTGGCCGACTTTCTGCTTCACGACGGCTTCGGCTTCCAGCGCTTTGAGCAGCGTTGCATGGGGCAGCTCCGCGATGATGGCGTAGGACACGCCCGGTCCCTGGCGCAGTTTGAGGGGGACGTCGGGGCTATCTACCACGACAAAGAGCACGGTCGGAGGCGGGGCAGGGGCCGGCGTCGCCGCGAGTTTCACATACCAGGCCGCGACGTAGCCCACTTGATTATCGGGCGTCCGAATCCACAGCCACTGGCCATTCTGGCCGATCTTGCCCTGCGCCAGGCTGGCATCTTCGAGGACGCCCAGGCGCGTGCCGTGATTCGCCCTCCCCACCAGTCCCGCGCCGGTATAGGGGGCCTTGCGGACGTTGAGGTAGCCCAGCTCCGGGCTGTCTACGGTGACGTAGAGGGTGGGCTGGGCGGGAGGTGTGGGCTCCACCCCGCCGGGCTGAAAGGGATTGAGGTAGGGCGTGGGGTCAATGATGTCGTGCGGATAGGTCGTCTGTCCCGCCTGGGTCGCGCCCTTTTTCTTCAGCGTGAGGTGCAGATGGGAGCCGGTGGAGTTTCCCGTGTCATCCGCCAGCGCGATGAGCTGTCCGGCGCGGACGAATTGCCCGCGCACCACGACGACCTGTTCGAGATGTGCATAGATCGTCTCGAAGCCGCCGTCGTGCTCCACGCGGACCTGATTGCCATAGGGCAGTTGCAGGGGATTGGCGTTGCCGTCGAGCCGCACGTCGCTCACAAAGCCGTCGGCGCCGGCGTAGATTTCGCTTCCCATGGGGGCCATGAAATCGAGGCCCTCATGTCCGGGAAGGCCGAATTTGTTGTAGAATTGTGGATTCAC
>JAGPHL010000016.1:3438-6139 GCA_018055515.1 Anaerolineae bacterium | reverse complement strand
ACGTTCGCACGTTCGCACCTTCACCCGTTTCCCCGTTCCTCGAGCAGCTCGGACAAGCGCTGTTCCAGTTCGATGGCGGAGTTCACTTCCAGGGGGATGTAGGCGACGCCGGGGTAGTTTTCCGCATACCAGGCAGCCGTAAGGCCGGTGCCGATGCGACTGGGGGCGACGGCGATGACGGTGCGCGAGTCCAAATCGCCGATGCCGGCGTCATCTGCTGAGAATCCCAGCGTGACCTGGAAGGCCAGGGCGACCCGCGCTGCCGCTGCCATCCAGCTAGTGGGACAGTTGGACGGCATCAGGACGTAGGTGCGCTCGTATTGCACGCGCGGTTTGCCGCGCTGCGACGGCGGCTCCGGCTCCGGTTCGGGCTCCGGTTCTGGGGGATTGGCGACTTCTGTCAGCGTGAACGCATCCATGAACCAGTTGTTGGCGAATCCCCATTTGGCCTTGCATTCGAGCCAGACCTGCGCCTTGCCATCTGCCGGGGCGATGAATTCCACCCAGACATCGCAGTACTGGCCAAAGGCGAAATTCCCGTTGTGGATGTTGAACCACTTCGTCCATGCGATGTCGCCGTCCGCGCCCTCGGGCCAGGGCGTGTCGGGGGCACTCCAGCCGGCGCGGGCCTCGGCGGCCCAAATATCCCGCGCCCAGATCTTGCCGGTAGGACTGTATTCCTCGACGATGTCGGGGAAGACTTTGGCGGTGAAGCGGTAGCGCTGACCCGGCGTCAGGCCGGTCACCGTCTGCGTCACGGCAAAGTACAGCGGCGCATAGGCCTTGAAAACCTTCCAGCAGAAATCGCCGGTGAGGAAGAAGAGCGGTTTCTCCACTTCCGGCGCGTGATAGATCCACCAGACGGTGGATTCGGGACGATAGGCGGGGCTGGCGCTGCCCGGAAAGATGACGTTATCCAGCCAGTAGAGCCGCCAACCGTCGGGCACGACGATTTCGGTGATGTTGTCCTGATGATGGTGGCCCTCATCGAAATTGGGATTCTGCAAGAAGTTCATGGGTTCCTCCTTTCGTACTTTCGTAAAGCAAATCGGAATTCTGTGTGAACGCCAGGCGGATTGTCGTCAGCCTGGCTCTTCTTCCTGGAGCTTTGGGGCGTTGGAAGGGTGAGAGAGAGGCTGGCAGACGGGACAGAAATACGTGCTGCGTTGCGCCTGGACGATGCGTTCGAGCGGATAGCCGCATATGGGACAGCGGTCGCCCGCCCGGTCGTAGACTGCCAGATGCAACTGCTGTTGACCCAGAGCGCCGTCGGGGTAGACGTATTGACGATCCGGCAGGGTGGCGCCGCCATTCGCCACGCCCTCGCTGAGGACACTCACGATGGCCGCATGGAGGCGGGTGATCTCGGCGACGGTGAGGGTGTGAGCGGCTCGCTGAGGGTGGATGCCCGCGCGCCAAAGGGCTTCGTTGACATAGATGTTGCCCAATCCGGCCAGAAAGCTTTGATCGAGCAACAGGCGTTTGATCTCCCCGCGCCGACCGGCCAGGGCCGCGCTGAACCATGCCGGGGTAAATTCCGGGCCGAGCGGTTCAGGTCCCAGCGCGCCGGTGACGGTTTGAGGGTCGTCCACCAGGTAGAACCGTCCGAATTTCCTTGAGTCGCTGTAATCCAGCCGGGTGCCGTCATCCAGCCGAAAGCGGGCGCGCACGTGCGGATCCTCTTCGGGAGGCGCAGCGGCGTTCCAGAGGCGAAATTTCCCGGTCATCCGCAGATGCACCAGCCAGGTCTGGCCGGTATTCAGGCCGAAGCTGAGGAATTTCCCTCGCCGTCCGACGGCCTCGACAGTAGCTCCCTGCAGGGCGCGGCTGAATTCCATCGCCGAGGGCCGATCCACGAGGCGCGCCCAGAGGATGTCCACGCGCTCGAAGCGGCGTTGAAGCAGCTGCGGGCGCAGCTGGCGCGCGATGGTTTCGACTTCCGGCAATTCCGGCAACGGATGCCTCCTCTGAGGATAGAGAGCAGTGAGCCGTGAGAAGAGAGTCGTCGCAGGCTTTGCTCACGACTCACGATTCACCTTTTCATTCTGCCCCAGGATGGCGCACCCAGCCCATAGAGGTGCGGCCAGCCTGTCGGCGCGCCCCGGACATGCAGAGGGCATCTACATCTCCGGGGCCTTCACAGAGTTGGGAGGCGCTGCGGCGGCTAATGCGGATAGGGGTAGAAGGATTCGTAGCGCTGTACCAGGATCTCGAAGTGCTTCAGTTCCACGGAGGCAAGCTGCAAGAAGAGCTGCCTGGCCTCGGCTTCTGCGACAGTGTCGGCGTAGCCGCGATACAGCTTGTAGCTCTTCTCCTCGATGCCCAGGGAGAAGAGCAGCGCCTCTTCCAGGGAGAAGGGCTGCCCCAGAGTTTCCAGCGCCGTGACGCCAGCGGGGAATATCGGATCGCGCAGGTCGAGGGGGGCCACGGGGCCAAGTTCCGGGATGGCGCAGACGTCTTCGCCGCACTGCACCGCTGCCAGCTGCCGCTCGAGATAGCCGTAATGCGCCCGTTCATCCTCCGCGAGCTGCTTGAACATCGCGACAGTGGCCTCATCGGTCGGCAGGGTGGCGGCCTGTAGATAGAATTCGCGGCCTGTTGCTTCCAGCTGCATGGCTTGAGTCAAAATCTCGGCAAGGGACATGGATGACCTCCTCAAGGTTGATGTCAATTCGGGCCTTTTCCAACCTGACAGCGAGCC
>JAGPHL010000016.1:0-3338 GCA_018055515.1 Anaerolineae bacterium | reverse complement strand
CCTTTCATCCAAAAGCGGGTTGCGCAGCCATAAAGGCCGCACAACCCGCCTGAATTGGCCCTGAATTGGTGGGCCACTTGCCGCGTTATGACTGGCCCATCTGCCGTTCTCAGCCTTCGAGCGTGCAAATCGCGCCGGCCTGCTTGACCCGCAGGGCCAGCGTCTCCATCAGCCGGAACCGATGTTCCAGGTTCACCGTCTCGAGGTAGCCGGCGGCGAGATCCATCCCCACTGCCAGATCCACATACTGCGGCTGTGCGGTCACGAGCAACACTTTGTCCAACGGTATGCCGGGGGAAGTAAAAATGCCACCAGTAACCTGCTTTTCCAGCAATTCTACTTCCATGATACCGCCTCGCCCGACGACACGTTGCAGGCGCGAGAGGCGTGCGGGATGCAGGATGAGGGCATACGCGCCGTAGAAGTTGCCCTCGATGAGAGCCGCGATGGCCTTGCCGACCTCGGCGACGGCCGCGCCTTCCTCAGCCCAGTCGCTCAACGGCATCACCTTGCGACCTTCGACGTTGAGCAGTCCCGCAACGCCTTCCTCTGCGTCGCCGAAGAGGATCAGGCGATCTTCCGCCAGCGCGATTTGGGTCGCCGCCGCGGCAATGGGCGCGATGTCGAAGGGTTGGCCCGCATTCATCAGCTCCAGGTCCTTTACCGTGATGACGAAGTCCTGTTGCAGCAGCGTCATCGGCAATTGACGGACCATTTTGGCGCGCACCGGCGCTTCCCCGCCGCCGGGATAGTTGTAGAGTGGGACGGTGTACGCCCCGAATCCCAACGGCCCGTAGAGGTCCAACACGCGCCGCCCGACGAGGATCTGCTGTGCTACCTGGCTGACGGTAGTATCCACTACCTGCCATTGCTCGGGGGTCAGGGGCGAAGTGCCCCGCATCAAGACATTTTCCATTACTTCACCTCCTTTTGTTTCAGGGATCCGATAGTCCAGGTTCGGGATGACGACGACGGCGCCGCGGAGGCGGGCTGCTGTGCCACGCGCTTCAACAGGCGATTGAAGAGACTTTCGTGATAGAGCTCTTGTCCCCGCACATCTTCCACCACGCTTTTCAGCGCCGGATCCGTCATCTGGGTCAGGAATTGTCCATACCTGGCCGAGGTACTTTGCTCCAGGTTGACGTCGGCCTGCAGCATGGCCGCGACGTCGGCGGGCACCTCGACCGCGTGAGGCGTCCAGGGCAGCTCGAGGCCATGTCCCGCCAGCTTCTCGCCGAGCCAGCCCAGATGCTGCATTTCGTTGACTGCCTCCAGCTCCAGCCGGTCGGAGATCTCGCCATCCGGCTGGGTGTGCAGCAAAAAGGAATGCATCAGATACTGAAGGAGCGCCGCATACTCGTGCTGCACGCCCCACTCCAGGGCTTCCTTATCCACCGCCGCGAGCGCCGCTTCGGGGGCCGTCGCCGGCGGCTCGCCTGCTGCCGCCGTCATCTCGGCCTGCACCTCCGCGCCGAAATTCACGAACTGTTGCCGATGCCGCTCTTCATCTGCCAGAATGTGGGCGATGTCGGCGCGCACATCGGCGTTGTCCGTGCGTCCGATGAGATCACGGTACATAGCGATGGCCCGGTCCTCCGCCTCGACGTTGCGGGCCATCCATTCGGGCGGTGTAGCGCCGCTGAAGTCGGTGAAGCCCCGGTCCGTGAGCGGGTCGCCGCCCAGTTTGACGATCCAACGCGACAGGATCCAGAAATGCCGCATCTCATCCCGGGCCACGGCCTCGATCTCACAAGATAGACCGCTCTCGCCCATCATGTAGGCATGGCGTAAGTATTGAATGATCGCGGCGTGTTCATCCATCGCCGCAGCTCGCAATAATCCGATCAGAGTCTCATTGGCTGTAGGGGTCATGTCATGCATTCTCCTTCGAAAATAGAGGTCAGCGGGTCAGCCGTCAGCGAATCAGCGAATCTCAAAATCATTTGCGCGGTATAGGTGGCGCGAACTTCAGGCCGCGCTCAGGCCGCTATTTTCATGACTCGGTCGCCGACGGCTGGAAACTTCTAAAGATGCCCGCAAAGCGTCGAAGGCTTTGCGGGCTTGTCGCTACTCCGAGAGATGGAGCTCTGCCGAGTTTTCCCAGATGCCGTGGATGTTGCAGGACTCCAGGGCGATGAGCGTGCCCGGCTCTTTGATGCTCATCGAGAAGGTGGCGATGGGATGCGCCAGCACGGCTCCCTCGTTAGGGCCTTTGGTGGATTCGGCGTGTGCCGTGAAGTCGAAGTGCCCTACCTGATGCAGGAATTTCTCACTCTCCGGCTTGAAGTAGACATCAATCCAGCTGATGTGGTGTTCGGTGGTGTTGGGATGAGGGATCTCCTTGCCCACGCTCACCGTCACCATAAAGGGCTTGCCCGCCTCAATGACTTCCGGCACTTCGATGACCGGAATGTGTTTTTCCTTCTTCCAATCTGCTGACTGCACGTGTTCTCCGAAACTCATGTCAACCTCCTGGTATTGAATTTTAACCTACGGTCCGAACAGATTTCTATGCTGGCATACAGGCCGGACAGCAGCTGACTAAGGGATGCAGAGCGTGTCGCCGATGCGGATGTAGTTGGGATTCTGGAGCTGATTGCAGCTCGCCACGGTCCAGGTGCTCACGCCGTATTTCAGGCCGATGGCGGTCAGAGTGTCTCCCGTGGCGATGAGATGAGTCCGGGTGCAGGTGCAGGCCGGCGCAGGGGCAGGTTGTGGGACGATGACACTCTCGCCAAACTGCCGTTTACAGCTGGGACCGGCGGGCAGCGTGCGCGGCACATTGGGGATTTGGAGCACGAGTCCGGAGTGGATACGGCTGACCTCGACCAGCTGATTTTGATCGGCGATGGCCCACGGGTCCACGCCGTAGGCCCGCGCGATGCAGAACAGTGTCTCTCCCCGTTGCACCGTATGTTGTCCCAGAATCTCGGCGGCGCCTGGCGTTGCCGCCATTGCCATCGAGATCATGCTCAACGCGACGCCAACGCCCAGAAAAATTCCCCGCAATCGCAACATGTCACCCTCTTTTCACTGCTTTACACCTAATACTACTGTGAAATGACGAAAAAATCAAGTGCACCGTCGTTCGTTTTTTGGGCGACCCTCGCTTAACCGAGCGCGTCCCCGATGAGAATCCCCAGCAATCCCAGGATCACGCCGAGGTGCAGGAACAGATCCACATCGGCGAGCCAGCGAATCGCGGTCCAGGGCGGCAGCACTTGCAGGATGAAGTTGAGTACGACCAGCGCCACTGCTAGCAGCACGGGCAACCCTCGATGTTGCGCCAGAAATTCGCTCAGTTGTTTTAGCCTCTCGACGGTCATCAGTGCCCTCCT
>JAGPHL010000185.1 GCA_018055515.1 Anaerolineae bacterium | reverse complement strand
CTATTTTCGAAGGAGAAATGTTGGATAGCCTGGAACTAGCTCGTCAGATTGCGGACATTCTGGCTGAAAAACAAGCCGAGGACATTCTCATTTTAGATTTACAGGCGTTGACGCCCATCGCTGACTACTTCGTCATCTGTACCGGCACCAGTCAACGCCAGCTGCGCGCCCTCCAGCAGGCGATTTACGAGGGCCTGAAGCAAAGCCCCGACCGTCGCTTAGCGGCCGGCGTCGAAGGGACGCCCGAATCGGGATGGCTGTTGATGGATTACGGCACGGTCATCGTCCATCTGTTTGAGGCCGAGACCCGCGCCTACTATCGTCTGGAAGAACTTTGGGGAGCCGGGCGCATCGTCGCCAAAATTCAATGAGCCCCTGGGCCTGAAGCCCGCTCAGGATCTCAAGATCACCTCACCACCTGGCCCAGGGGGCGTCCCCTGGGCTTTCTTATGGTTAGAGAAGCGTCATAGCCGCACGCGCCAAAAACCGTTGACACTCTTGCGACAGCAGGTATAATGATAAAGATGAGGCAACCGACCGGAAAGACGCCGAAGCCCGCCTGGCGCAGCAGGTTATGGTGGCTCGAACCGGGCCTGGGCGTGAAGCGGTGGCTGTTGCTGCTGATGTTTGGCATCACCGTCTTCATCTTTGGCGGCGCCATGCTGCTGCGAGCGCTCTATCCGCTGCCGGCGTTCTTTTACTACGCGACATTGCAATTCCTCCCGCGCCCGGTGCGGATCGTCGGCCTGTTACTCCTGGGAATCGGCAGCTGCCTGGTGGGCTTGTGGGGACTGAGCCGCGCGCTGCTGCGCCCCTTCCCCAAAGAGGCGCGCCTGCGCTACCCGGAGCTGCTGCACGACTATCAACGCCGTCGTCGCGGGCCGCGGGTCGTGGTGCTGGGCGGTGGACATGGCCAGGCCACCATTTTACGCGGGTTGAAGGCCTATACCTCCAACATCACCGCCATCGTGACTGTCGCCGATAACGGCGGCTCCTCCGGGCGGTTGCGGCAGGAATTGGGCATCTTGCCGCCGGGCGACTTCCGTAACTGCATTGCGGCGCTGGCCAACGATGAATCGCTGCTCGCCCGCCTGTTGCAGTACCGCTTTACCAGCGATGCCGGGTTGGACGGCCACAACTTCGGGAACCTTTACATCAGCGCGATGGCCGGGGTGACCGGCTCCTTCGAAATGGCGCTCGAAGCCTCCAGTCAGGTACTCGCCGTGCAGGGGAAAGTCCTCCCCAGCACGTTGGAAGCCATCACGTTGTGCGCCGATGTGCAAGTAGGCGCCAACACGCCGGTGCGCATCCGAGGCGAATCCGAAATCGCAGCAGCCAAAGGCCACATTCTGCGGGTCTTGTTGGACCCCGAGGCCCCGCGCGCCCATCCCAAAGCGGTGCGCGCCATCCTGGATGCGGAACTGCTCATCATTGGGCCTGGCAGCCTCTACACGAGTATCCTGCCCAACCTGCTGGTGCCGGAAATCGCCATGGCCCTGCGCGCCAGCCGGGCGCTCAAGGTGTACGTGTGCAACGTCGCCACCCAACACGGCGAGACCGATGGCTACACGGCGGAAGACCATCTCCACGCGCTGGAAAAGCACCTCGGGCCGGGGCTCTTTGCCAAAGTGGTGGTCAACCTCCCGCCGCCGGGAAGTTCCCCCCCACCGGGGGCGAGCTGGGTCGCGCCGGAATTGCGGCCCCGCCCCCATCTGGACGTCATCCAGGGAGAGCTGACGAGCGTCATCACCCCCTGGCAACATGACAGCGAGAAACTGGCGGAAATCATCATGCAGCTGTTGCCCTGAACCGGCTTGGAAGTGACCGATTGGATACGTAGCCAGCCAAGCGCTACGGTCCAATCCATGATTCCCAATCCTGGTTCTCAATCTCATTTCAGAAAGGAGTAGCAAATGGTTACAAAAGTAGGGATTAACGGTTTCGGTCGCATCGGACGACAGGTGTTGAAGGCCATTCGCGATTACCACAGCGAGACGTTGGAAGTCGTCGCGGTCAACGACATCGGCGATACGCCGACCATGGCCCACCTGCTGAAGTACGACTCGAACTACGGGCGCTTCGACGGCACGGTGGAAGTGGTGCCCGACGGATTGCTGATTGATGGAAAACTGGTGCGCGTCTTCAAAGAGTCCGATCCCGCCAGCCTTCCCTGGGGCGACCTGGGGGTGGACATCGTCGTCGAATCCACCGGGCTCTTCACCGTCAAGAAGGACGGCGTGAACAAGAAGGGCAAGACAGTCAAGGGCGCCGAGAATCACATCACCAAGGGCGGCGCCAAGAAGGTCATCATCTCGGCTCCCGCCGAGGGCGAGGACCTCACCATCGTCATGGGCGTGAACGACGCCATGTATGATCCGGCGATCCATCATGTCCTCTCCAACGCCTCCTGCACCACCAACTGCCTCGCCCCGGCAGCCAAAGTCGTGCATGACAAGTTCCGGATTGTGCGCGGGTTCATGACGACCGTCCACTCCTACACCAACGACCAGAAGATTCTGGACCTGCCGCACAGCGATCTGCGCCGCGCCCGCGCCGCCGCGCTGAGCATCATCCCCACCACCACCGGTGCGGCCAAGGCCGTGGCCCTCGTCATTCCCGACCTGAAGGGCAAGTTCGACGGCTACGCCCTGCGCGTTCCGACCCCCACGGTCTCGATTGTGGACTTCACGGCGGAAATCGAAACGCCCACCACCACCGAGGAGCTGCGCCAGGCCTTCCGCGATGCCGCTGCCGGCCCGCTGCAGGGCATTCTCGCCGCCGTGGATGAGCCGCTGGTCAGCATTGACTACAAGGGCGACCCCCACAGTTCGTCCGTTGACCTGCCCTTCACCATGGTGCTGGGCAAGGGCGAGAGCACCTTTGTCAAGGTCGTCGCCTGGTACGACAACGAGTGGGGCTACAGCGTCCGCACCGCCGACCTGGCCGCGTTGCTCGCCAGCAAGCTGTAGGTCGCGACCTGAGGACTAACAGCCGGAAGCTGGTTGATTTTCACACACGACTGGCTTCCGGCTGTCATTCCAGACTGCGATTCTCTGACCTTTCCTGTCTGATCTTTTCTGGAGGAACGAGCTATGAACAAGAAGACGATCCGTGATGTGGATTTGCACGGCAAGCGAGTGTTGATGCGGGTGGACTACAACGTCCCCGTCAAAGACGGCGTCATCGGCGATGACAAGCGCATCAAGGCCACCCTGCCCACGATCAAATACATCCTCGAGCAAGGCGCCTCCCTGGTGCTGATGTCGCACCTCGGACGCCCGGCCGGCACCGGCTACGAGGCAGAGTTCAGCCTGAAGCCCGTCGCCGAGCGGCTGGAAGAACTGTTGGGACAGCCCGTCATCTTCGCCGCCGACTGCATCGGCCCGGAGGTGGAGGCGCTGGCGGCGCAGCTCCAGCCCGGCGAAGTGATGCTGCTGGAAAATGTCCGCTTCTACAAGGCGGAGACCAAGAATGACATGAAGATTGCCGAGAGCCTCGCCAAATTGGGCGATATTTTCGTCAACGACGCTTTCGGCACGGCGCACCGCGCGCAGTCGAGCACCGAGGGTGTGGCGCACTTCCTCCCCGCCGTCGCTGGCTTCCTGATGGAAAAGGAAATTGACTTCCTGAGCCGCGCGACCGAGAATCCAGAGCGGCCCTACGTCGTCATCCTGGGCGGGGCGAAGATTTCCGACAAGATCGGCGTGATTCGCAACATGCTCCAGAAAGCCGATAAAGTCCTCATCGGCGGCGGCATGGCGAATACCTTCTTCAAGGCGATGGGCCTGGAGACGGGCGATTCGCTGGTGGAGCTGGAGGTTCTGGACGTCGCCAAAGAGCTGTTGGCCGAAGGGGGGGACAAACTGGCGCTGCCCATTGACGTGGTCGTCGCCGATGCCTTCGACAACGACGCGCACCGCAAGACCGTGCCCGTGGACGAGGTGGAGCCCGGCTGGCGCATTCTGGATATTGGCCCCGCGACGATCGCCCGGTACGGGGAGATCCTCAAGACCGCCAAGACTGTCGTCTGGAACGGGCCGATGGGCGTCTTCGAAATGCCCAACTTTGCGCAGGGCACCTTCGCCATCGCCCAAATCCTGGCGGAGATTTCTGCCATCACCGTCATCGGCGGCGGCGATTCCGCCTCGGCGGTGAAGAAGGCCGGCGTCGCCGACAAGATGAGCCACGTCTCCACCGGCGGCGGGGCGAGCCTGGAATTCCTCGAGGGCAAAGTGCTGCCCGGCGTGGCAATTTTGCAGGACAAATAGCGAGCCGTGAGAAGTCAAGGCTCGATGATCAACAAGGAGACCCCATCCATGCGAACACCCTTTATCGCCGGCAACTGGAAGATGTACAAGACGGCTGCGGAGGGCGTGGCGTTGGCGCAGAGCCTGCGAGCGTCTTTCCAGGGCATCACGGAGATGGAACTCGCCGTCTGCCCGCCCGCCCCGGCGCTCATGGCCGTGAGCGCAGCCCTGGCCGGTTCCAACATCGGCGTCGGCGCGCAGAACATGCACTGGGAGAACGAAGGCGCTTTCACTGGCGAGATTTCGCCGCTGATGGTGAAGGAATTCGCCCGCTACGTCATTCTGGGGCACTCAGAGCGCCGGCAATATTTCGGCGAGACCGACACCACGGTCAACCGCAAGCTGCGGGCGGCGCTGGCGCACGGCCTCACTCCCATCGTCTGCATCGGCGAGAGCCTGGAGCAAAACCGCGCCGGGGAGACCGTGCCCTTCGTCACGGCCCAGATCCATGGCGCCTTTGCCGGTATCTCCGCTGCAGAAGCGCGCCGGGTGGTGCTGGCGTATGAGCCCATCTGGGCCATCGGCACCGGACTGACCGCGACCCCTGAGGACGCCGACCGCATCATCCGCGAGGCGATTCGCGAGGTGCTCACCGCGCTCTACGACGCGGAAACCGCGCAGGCGCTCCGCGTCCAGTACGGCGGCAGCGTCAAGCCGGAGAACATGGCGGACTTCATTGTCATGCCGGAGATTGATGGGGCGCTGGTGGGGGGCGCGAGCCTCAAAGAGGCCTCCTTTAGCGCCATCGTGAAGAACGCGCTCGCGGCGCTGGCGAAAGCGTAA
>JAGPHL010000184.1 GCA_018055515.1 Anaerolineae bacterium | reverse complement strand
ATTTCCGTGATCCTGGCTGACGATCATCCGGCGTTGCGGGTGGGGCTGCGGGTGTTGCTCGACCGGGAGCCGGACATCACCGTGGTGGGCGAGGCCGACGACGGCGACGCGGCGTTGGCGCTCTTGGAGACGCTCAGGCCGGACGTGGCCGTGCTCGATTGCCAGCTGCCGGGGCGGGATGGGGTGGCCGTGGCTGCGGCGGCGCGGGCGCAGGGAGTGCCGGTGCGCGTCGTGGCGCTTTCCGCCTATGATGACGACCGGTATTTAGCCGGGATGGCGGCGGTGGGCGCGGTGGGATATCTGCTGAAAAATGAGGCGCCGGGCCGGATCGTGGCGGCGGCGCGTGCGGCGATGCGCGGCGAGAGCTTGTGGACCTCGGAGCAGCTGGCGCGGGTGCGTCGGTGGGAGGCGGAGGTCGCCGCGCTGCGCGAAAGCCTCACCGAGCGGGAGCGCGAGGTGTTGCGCCTGGTGACGGCGGGCCTGAGCAACAAGGAGATCGCGCAGGTGCTCGCCATCAGCGTGCGGACGACGGATTTCCATGTCAGCAACATCCTCCGCAAGTTGAACCTGATCTCGCGGGTCGAGGCGGCGATATGGGCGAAGGAACATCTGGAGCCGCGCTGATTGGCGGTCGGGGTCAATTTTCCCTTCTTGCGCGTTTCGGAGTATAATGGCCTCGTCATCATCCATTCAGTCCGAAGGAGAACCGGTATGAAGTACACACGCGAGCCATTCAAGCACTGTGATCTGATCAAAATCTCCGGGCGCATTGATAGCGCGACCTACCCGGAACTGGAAGCCGCGTTGAACGAGCTGCTCGAAGCGGGGCATTTCAACATCGTCCTGGATATGTCGGAAGTGGAATTCATCTCCAGCGCCGGGCTGCGTTTGTTGATCAATGTGCAGAAGGCGTGCCGCAAACTGGATCGCGGGGAGCTGGTGCTGGCGGCGCCCTCGGAGCGCGTGCGCAGCGCCCTCGATCTGGCGGGCTTTATCCCGCTGTTCCGCATTGAGGACGACGTACTTCACGCCGTCGGCAGCTTTTGAGTGGGGCGGATTCCCTCAATCCGCGACCTTCTACGCTGACGGAGCAGGCTGCTTGCTGGAAAGTGAGCAGCTTGTTTTTATGTCGGGTCGGTCCGGCGCGGGGGGAAATTCGATGATCGAAATTGCATTTACTGAGATGAACGTTGCCGGACCCTACCTCTTTCCGGCGAAATGTGCCAGCCTGGAACCCATCAGTGAGCTGGTGGAGCAGGCGGCGCGGCTGGCGGGGTTGGATGACCAGGCGACTTACGCGATCCAACTGGCGGTGGAGGAGGCGTGCGATAACATCATCGAGCACGCTTATGGGCCAGATATTGAGGGCGACATCGAATGTACCTTCGAGATCGTGGCAGAAGGGCTGGTAATCACTCTGCATGATCATGGCCGACCCTTTGATCCGCTGCTGATTTCTCCGCCCGACCTCACGTCGGCGCTGGAGCAGCGGGACGTGGGAGGGTTAGGCTTGCATTTCATCCGCCAACTGACGGACGATTTTCGCTTTGCGTTCGACCCCGTGGAGGGAAATTCCTTGCGGCTGTTGAAGCGTCGGTCGCAGAGCATGAGCCTTGACCTCCAGAGGCTTGAGCTTCCTCGCAGTTGTTTGAGTTGAGGTGACCGTTCAGTCTGGCGCCAGGCGACCGGGCCGCCATTGTGGGGTCGGCCATGGCCGGGCCAAAGCTGGAAAGCCTTGTGTTTTCAGCATCCCTTGCGGTCATAGGCGATTCTGCTCGTGATAAATGAGCGCAACAACGCCCCTCGTCGGCAGTGAGGCGGCCAGGAGAAGACGTATGGAAGCTCTATGGATGGCGCTGGCAAAACGCATTCGCCCCGAGATCGAAAAGACGGCGGACGACTTGCAGCGGGTCGGGCAGGTCAGCGATGTGGCGGGCTTTGTGTATGGCGCGCCGCTGGCGCTGGCCGGGCTGGTGTGGCTCATCCTGCGGACCGATCTGGCGCTGCTGGCGCGCATCTGGCCCCTGCTTCTGGTCTTCCTGGGACTGCTCTACCTGTTCCGCCGTTTTGAGTTCTTCCTGCTGACGGAATTGAACCCGCGCCGTTTTGCCAATGCCAGCGGCACCTTCGAGCCGGTGATCACCTGGTCGGCGGCGTTGATGTTTGGCCCCGACGCGCTTTGGTTGGGCGTGCTGTATGCCGGCATGGACCTGGCGTCGGAATGGCGCCGCCTCGCGGATCGGGATGTGCGCTGGAATCGGGCGCGGAACCTGGCGTTGCGCTACGCCGGCTATTTGCTGGGGGGCATGGCGGCGCTGGAACTCTATGGCCGATGGGGGGGCAGTTTCCCCTTGCCGGGCCTCAGCCTGGCAGATTTGGGGCCGGCTGTCGCGGCGACGCTGTTCAGGCAGGCGGCCTCGATGGTGTGTTGGATCCCCTATCTGCTGTACTATCTCACGTCCAAGACGTTGAATTTCGACCGCGCGGCGCGCCGGGCGTACTTGCGCTTCATGCTCGCGGCGCTGGGTTGGCCCCTCCTGGTAGACCCTTTCGCGCTGCTCGCTGCCGGCCTGTGGTCGCAGACCGGCCCCGTGGGTTACGGCCTGTTCATGCTCAGCGTGCTGATGGTGAGCTACATGACGTATCGCTTCAGCCACGCTGCCATCCGCAGCATGTGGCGCTCCCGTGAGATGGAGAACCTGGAGCGGCTGGCGCGACAAATCCTGGGCACGCCTCCCGAGGAGATGCACTTGTCGGAAGCGCTGCAGGAACACGTCCCCGGCATGTTTCCTGGCTGCCGGATGGAAATCCGTCTCTTCCCCGATGAGACGCTGCTGCTGCATCCCCTCAGCGCGCGACCGTTGCGCGAGGCCGGTTGGATCTGGCTCCGCGCCGTGGCGGAATCGCGCTGCTTCAAGGAAGGGGAATCCCTTCCCTGGCAGGCGCAGCCCGCCGAGACGCCCTACCTGCTGGCGCCGATCCTCGACGTTGAGACCCTGCAACCTATCGGCGGCATCTGCCTGACCTTTACCGGGCGGGTGCGCTATCAGGAACCGTTGAGCAACTTGCTGCCGGCCGTCCAGACGCTGGCGGCGCAGATCGCCTCGGCGCTGCACGCGGTCAAAGTCCACGCGCAGACGCTGGCCTATCAGCGCATCGAGCAAGAATTGGCGGTTGCGGGTGAAATCCAGGCCGGTTTCCTGCTCAGCCAGCTTTCGGAGGTGCTCAACTGGCAGGTGCGCGGCTGGCAGATTGCCGTGGCGTTGGAATCGGCCCGTGAGACCTCCGGCGATTTCTACGATGTGATCCCCCTGCCCAACGGCCGCATGGGCCTGGTCATCGCGGATGTGGCAGACAAGGGCCTGGGATCGGCGCTGTACATGGCGGTGAGCCGCACGGTGATTCGCACCTTCGCGGAGCAGTATCCGCTCGACCCGGCGCAGGTGTTCGCGGCGGCCAATCCGCGCATTCTCAAAGACACCCATGCCGATCTCTTCGTCACCGTGTTCTATGGCATTCTCGACCCGGAAAACGGTACCCTCACCTATTGCAACGCCGGGCATAATCCGCCCTTCTTGCTGAGCACGCAGAACGGCCGGCGGCTGCGGGCGTTACGTCGCACGGGCATTCCGCTTGGCGTGCGGGAGGCGGAGGCCTGGACCTCGCGCGTCGTCTCCATCGCGCCGGGGGATTTGCTTGTCCTCTACACCGATGGCGTGACCGACGCCGAGGACCGTCACGGCGATTTCTTCGGCGAGGACCGCCTGTTGGAGGCGCTGGAGGTCGGCGCGGCGAACGCGATTGGCGGTGGGCACGCGGCTCAGGACGTGCAGGACGCCATCATGAAGGCCGTGCATGATTTCGTGGGGTCCAACGCGCAGAGCGACGACATCACTTTGATGGTGCTGGTGCGCGATCCGGAAGGCGAGGTTTGCCCGGAGCATTCTCTGACGGGCCTGCCGATGGATTAGGTGGATTTGTCTCCGACGTCACCGCCCCTTTTTCCCTCTTGATCCTGGTAATTCCTACAGTAGACGTGCGCCCCCAGTTCTGCTACACTGGATCATGCAGCAGGTGCTGCTATTTCAGACAGACTTACAGAACTGTGGAGGTGTGTATGACTCAGAATATGACAACGCCCGTTGGCGCGGAGCTCTCCGCGTCGCGTTCGGGGACGGCGGGAGGGTGGTTGGGACGCCTGTACCGCCTCGCCGTGGTGATTTTGACGGCTCTGGTGGTGGTGGGGCTGGTCTTTGTCATTGGACGCTCTGCTATCTACAAAATTCACGAATATGAGCGCGGGCTGCACCTGCGCGGCGGGAGGTTCGTGCGCGTCGAGCAGCCGGGCTGGCATGTGCAAATCCCGCTGGTGGATACGGTCATCATCGTGACCATCAACGAGCGCCTGGGATATGTGGAGCGCCTGGCGACGATGACTTCGGATAACGTCACCATGGACGTGTCGCTGCAATACACCTATCGGGTGACCCAGCCGGAGCGCTTCGCCCTGGAGGTGAGCGACCCGGAGCGCATTGTCTTCGAGTTCGTCCAGGGCAAGTTGCGGGACGTGATCAACACGAAGACGATGGCCGAGGTGATGGACAACCGCGCGGCGATCAACCTGGAGGTGATGCAGACGCTCCGTGAGATCGAGACGCGCTACGGCGTGGAGTTCATCACGGTGCAGATTCAGAGCGCGTCGCCGCCGGAGGAAGTCGTCGCCGCGATCAAGGACCGCATGGTCGCGGGGCAGCGGCAGGCGCAGGCCGAAGCCGAGGCGGCGCAACGGCGCACGCTGGCCGACGCGGAGTTCTACGCGGCGCAGAAGCAGGCGGACGGCGAAGCCTATCAGATCGCGCAACTGGCGCAGGCCGAGGCGCAGCGCATCGCCCTGGTCTCCGCGGCGCAGCAGGAGGCGACGCGCGCCATCCTGGCGACCCTGGCGAGCGGCGGGCCGCTGGCGGAGCCGTACATTCAGGTGCTCCTGGCGCAGGAATTGCGTGAGAACAGCAAGTGGATCATCAACGGCGAGGGGCAGTCCATTCTCGACTTGCGGGAACCGTCGAAGAGCTCCGGATCCGCCGTCACGCCGTGAGC
>JAGPHL010000183.1 GCA_018055515.1 Anaerolineae bacterium | reverse complement strand
GGAGCACTGGCAGGCACATCTACCAGTGCTTTTTTGCCGCTTGAAAATGGCCTGCCGATTTGATATTTTTGCACTTCTGGACTACACTAGAGGTGTATTCCAATGAGGGATTTGAGCGTGGCAGTTGAAGATCTGGATCTAAACGAAGAATCCATGCTGGACGGCATCACTGAAGAGGTAGAACCCAGCGATGCCGAGCTGGAGGCAGGCGAGCTCGAGGTAGAGACCGGCGAGGACTATCTCATGACGCTCGCCTATGAACATGGGCATGTGACGCACAAGGACATTCTCCGCGTGTTTCCCGAAGCAGAAGAAGACATTGACCGGCTGGATGACATCATCACGTCGCTGATGGAAAGCGGCATTCGGATCAGTGATGATGAGGAAGACGAGAGCCAGGCGGCAGGATTCCACACGCGCGATGACGAGATCGAAGTGGATCAAGAAGCCCTGGAGACCGAAGAGGACATCTATCGCGCCATCGAAGTAGACGACACCATCGGGCTGTATCTGAAAGAGATCGGGAAAGTCCCTCTGCTGACCGCAGAGGAAGAGGTCGCCCTCGCCAAACGCATGGAAGAAGGCCGTAAAGCGCAGGCCAAACTCCCCCGCGCTAAATCGGAGGCCCGGCGTGCCGAGCTGGAAGAGGTCATTGAAGACGGCATGGCGGCGCGCGAACATTTGATCCGTGCCAACTCCCGCCTGGTGATCAGCGTCGCCAAGAAATATATCGGGCGCGGCGTCCCCTTCCTCGATCTGATTCAGGAGGGCAACATCGGCCTGATCCGCGCAGCGAACAAATTTGATTACACCCGCGGGCATAAGTTCTCGACGTATGCCACGTGGTGGATTCGCCAGGCAGTGACCCGCGCGATCGCCGACCAGAGCCGCACGATTCGCGTGCCCGTCCACATGGGAGATCAGATCAACAAGCTGCTGCGCATTTCACACCAGCTGACGCAACGGTTGGGGCGCGCCCCGACGCCGGAGGAACTCGCGGCGGAGCTGGACATTCCGGTGCGCAAGGTGGAACAGATGCTCGACGTCGCGCGTCGCCCGCTCTCGCTGGAGATGCCCACGGACGATGAAGAGGAGAGCACGCTGGGCGATTTCGTGGAAGACATAGATAGCCCCGCCCCGCCCGATGAAGTTAGCACTGCCATGCTGCGGGAAGTGCTGCTAGACATTCTGGCCGATCTCCCCCCGCGGGAGGTGAAAATCCTCCAGATGCGCTACGGTTTGCTGGATGGACAGACCTACACGCTGGAAGAGGTGGGGCGCAAGTTGGGAGTGACCCGCGAGCGCGTGCGGCAGATCGAAGCGCAGGCGCTAAGCCGGCTGCGACACCCCGCTCACGCCCGCCATCTGCGGGACTTTCTGCACGGTTAGCGCCGTTTTCTGAATCCGCCACACGGAGCGCCTCGAGGTGCTCCGTGTTTTGTCGTGGGATCAGGTCAAAAACGGCTCACGGCTCGCCCTTATAAATGAGCGGCAGATAGAGGGTGTACCAGCGATGCAGCACCAGCACGAACCGTGAAGCGGTCAACTGCACCTCTGGCGTCTGCGCGGTTACGGTGAGGGTATACGTGCCGGTGAGGGGCCAGGTGAAGCTGACCCGGCTGTTCACGCCCCCCGCGGTGAGCTGCGGCGACTGCTCCGTGGCAGTCCAAAGGTAACTGGTGGGCCAGGCAGCATTCACCGGACTGAAAGTGGCCTCGAAAGTCAGGGGCTCGCCGGGACGCGCCATGGCCGGCCCCGTGAGGAGCAAGGTCGGCGGAGCCATCAACGCCGTCGCCATGAGCGTGTACAGATGCGTATTCTCGTAGCTGCCCGCCGCCAGTTCTGACCAGGGACCCCGAGCGTTGACCAGCACGCGGGCGTCCGTGTGCCCGTCCGTGGTCCAGGTCACGTAAAAGGGCGTCCCATCGGGCATGGTGAAAGCCTGTCCGCCGTTGGGGTTCAGGCTCAACAGCATCCCGCCGGTCTCGTGGTCACTGGTGACGATGACCAACGTGTTTTCCGTCTGGGCGGCGTAATGCAGGGCCACGGCGACCGCTGCATCGAAGTCCAGCGTATCGCCGATGGCGTGCGCCGCGTCGTTCGCGTGACAGGCCCAGTCAATTTGTCCGCCCTCGACCATGAGGAAAAAGCCCTGCGGGCGCGGCGAGAGCAGCGTCAGGGCGTGCCCGGTCATCTCCGCGAGGGAAGGCGTATGCGGACGGAGCATCCCTCCGTCGGCAAAAAGTCCTAAGACGTAGGGGGCGTTCAGCGCGGCAGCAGCTCGCAATCCCGCCCCGTCCCAAACGTAGGTGTACCCTGCCTGCACCGCCTCGGCAATCAGATTGCGCCCGTCCGTGCGCGTGCCGGGTTCAGGGTACTGGCCCGTCCATCCCTCCGGCAGGAAAGCATTCTCGCCGCCTCCCAGGAGCACTTCCACACGGGCGGCGAGCAGCTGTTGGGCGATTTCAGCCCCGGCGTAGCGGCTGCCCGTGTGTGCGGCAAAAGCCGCCGGCGTAGCGTCCACGATGGGCGTGTTGGTAACCAATCCCGTCGCCAACCCTCGGGCCCGGGCCTGCTCCAGAATAGTCGTCAACGGCGTGCCGTCGGGCGCCTGACCAATTCTGCCGTTGGCGGTTTTGACGCCGGTCGCCATCGCCGTTGCCGCAGCCGCCGAGTCCGTGATCTCGCCGTAGACGTTGACGGTGCGCGCCCAGCCGCTGACCGGCAATGTATCCATCACCAAATGCCCGGTGAGTCCCACAGAGGCCCACTGCGCCGCCGTCCGTTGCGCCGCTCCCATCCCGTCGCCAATCAACAAGATAATCCGCACGGGCGCAGAAGTCTGGGTCACGAGGGCGCCGGGGGGCGTCGGCGCGGCCTGCACAAAAGAAACCGGGGTCAGACACAGCCCCAACAGTACGATGAACCCCAGATACCGTCGCATTCCCTCCACACTCCCGATCAAATCCAAGAATTATACCTCGTCTGCAGGCGCGGTGACCTCGATCACCCGTCCGCCCGCGGCGCGGGTCAGCCGGTCACGAATTGCCAATCCCAGGCCCGCCACGCCGAAATCACGCGCCAGGATCACCCCGGCGCCCGCAGCGTCGAGCGCGCGCAACGCCGCAAAGAGCTGCCGCGCGACCGTCTCCAAATCGGCAACGCTGCCGGCGACCTCGATAAGCCACTCCTCGTCGGCAAAAAAGGGGACGTCTTCGGCCGCCAGCAGCAGTCCGACACGGACGTTCTCTTGTTGATAGCGCCGGGCTTCGGCCAGCAATGCCGCGCGCAGCGCCTCCGGCGCCCCCTGGTAGAGGAGGAGGGGCGCACGCGGGGCATAATGCTGCAACAACAGGCCCGGCGATTCGGGCAGCGCTTCAAGCGCCTGCGGGGAACGTTCCCACACGGCCACCGGGCCGAGGATCGCCTCCAGGGCTTCGCGGCTGACGCCGCCGGGGCGGAGGATCGTCGGCGTTCCCACCAGCGAGAGGACGGTAGATTCGAGTCCCACCGTTGTCGGCCCGCCGTCGAGCACCACGTCAATGCGCCCTTCGAGGTCGGCCAACACATCGGCCGCGCGGGTCGGGCTGAGCCGTCCAAAGCGGTTGGCGCTAGGCGCGGCGATGGGAACGCCGGCCGCACGGATGAGCGCCCGTGCGATGGGATGCGCCGGCACCCGCACCGCGACGGTCGCGCCGCCGGCGGTCACCTCCGCCGGGATCGCCTCGCCGCGAGGCAGCACGAGGGTGAGCGGTCCGGGCCAGAATCGCGCCGCCAGTTCTGACGCCAGAGGGGGGATATCGCGCGTCACTCGCGGCAAGTCAGCGGCGTCCGCCAGATGAATAATCAAGGGATCGTGAGCCGGGCGCTCCTTGGCCGCGAAAATCCCGCGCACCGCGCCGGCGTCCAGGGCATTGGCGCCCAACCCATAAACCGTCTCCGTGGGAAAAGCGACCAATCCGCCGGCCCGAATCACCGCTGCCGCCCGCCGGATGAGTTCCGCATCCATGGCCGCCGGGTCGAGCGTGTACACCACCGTTTGGAGACTCATGAGCTTTTCCCTGCCGGGTTCAACCAGTCGGCGAGCGTCTCCTGGGCCGCCAGCTGCTCTCGTGTGCGACGATCGCGGCGCAGCAAGCGCCAGAAAGTGCCGCCGTGATATTTGAGGAGCGAGAAGGGGCGTCGCACGTAAAACAGCAGCCGTTGGCGTCGGGACAGGCGTTGGAGCATCGCCGGGTTGCCGCGCGCCACTATTCGCACGTAGGCGAACCAGCCCCGCAAGCTTTTTTCCGGCAGGTCGCGCCAGATTCGCGGGGTCCGCCCCCCTAGCTCGCCGAGCGTCAACTGCTTGCCCAGTTCAAGCAGCCGGGGCTCGGGCGGGAGAAAGCGCTCCTGCACCCAGGCGGGCCAGGGTTCATCCCAGAACCAGGCCGTCAATGCCAGGGCCAGGCGGACGCTGCGTGTGAGATCGCGCGCGGCGGCCTGCTCCGCCAGCGTTCGCCATGCGACGCCGGTCCACGAGCGCGTCCAGAAATACAGGTCGGCCAGCGGCATCAAGCCAAGAGAAATCTGATGGTGATTGATCAGATGATGGCTCAGGTAGAGAGCGTGCAAGACGGGGTCGAGCGTCAGCAGATCGGGAAATCGCGGCCAGGGCAGCGCGGTCGGCGCACATTCGGCAAAAGTGAACTGTTCCGTGCCACGGTCGTGGCCGAGCGCCGTATGAATTTCGAGGACATAGCCCGGCCGCACGGGATGGAGGGGAGGCAGGTGATTGCCCCGGTCGCCGCCGACGGTGAAGCGGTACTCGCGGGCCGTCAGGGCGGCCATCAACGGCTCTGTCTGTTCCAAGGGCAACAGCAGGTCAATGTCGTGGTAAGTGCGGAATGCCGGATCAGGGTAGGCCTCAGCGATGACCGGGCCCTTCACCACCAAAGGCGTGAAGTGCTGTTCGCGCGCCAGGGTCGCCAGGGCCCGGAGCTGCTCCATGGCCAGCTGTTGCCGCGCGATTTCTGCATACCGCTCAGCACGCGCGGCGTCGAGAAAGCCGTCCGGCAGAGGCCAACCGCGCGTCTGCGCCCGCCAGCTCAACAGCGGCAGCAACCCGGCGG
>JAGPHL010000182.1 GCA_018055515.1 Anaerolineae bacterium | reverse complement strand
CGCTCGAGCAGGCCTATCAGCTGCTCCAGGACCGCGCAGCCGGCCTGCCCGATGCGGCCGACAGGCAACTTTTCCTGCAAGCCGGGCGCGCCAACCGCGCTATCGTTGCCGCCTGGCGCGCCAAACATCTATGAGAAGGAGAGTTACATGGAACTGATCACGTACATCATCGCTGCCGTGCTGGCCTTTTTTGGCCTCATGTTCGTCGTCGGGATGGAGGGCGAGGTCATCCGTCTGGTCATCGGGCTGATCTTGATGGCCGGCGCCGGGGTGATGATCTACCTCACCAAAGTGCGCCCCAAGCACCAGGAAACGACCGTCATCCAAAAGATTGACCTCAGCGGCGACGTCTCGCTGGAACAGATGCGCTGCCGTTCGTGCAACGGCGCGCTGAGCAAAGACGCCATCGAGGTGCGGGCCGGCGCCATCTTCGTCCATTGCCCCTACTGCGGCACCACCTACCAGATCGAAGAAGCGCCCAAATGGTAGGATGGCGCTAAAAGACCTGTTCACCCCGCCTGCCCCGCCCGCGCCGGGACTCTACACCTACCGCCTCGACCTCCCCGGCGGCAAGCGGCGGCTGCATCTGCGCATCGCAGCCGACGGCGCCGGTGCGCTCTTCGTGGATGTGAACGAGGTCATTCATCTCAACGCCACCGCCGCCGAGATCGCCTGGCTGGCCCTTGAAGGAGCGCCGCCGGAACGCGCGCAGCGCCTCCTCTGGCGCCGCTACGGCAACACCACGCGCGCCCAACGCAACGCGGCAATCGGACGCATCTACCTGCTCATCGCCCGGCTGAAGCAGCCGGAGCCGGGCTGCCCCACCTGCGCCATCGCCGATTGGGTGGACTTCAAGCCGGTGTTCAGCACGTCGGTCAACGCGCCCTTCAAGGCCGACCTGGCACTCACCTACGCCTGTAACAACGCCTGCGCCCACTGCTACAACGAAGAAGGGCGCTTCGGCATGGCATCGCTCGACCTGGAAGCGTGGCAACGCGTGCTCGACAAGCTGGCGACGCTCGGCGTCCCCCACGTCATCCTCACCGGCGGCGAGCCGACGCTGCATCCCGATCTGCTGTCCCTCATCCGTCACGCCGAGAAATTAGGGCTGATGGTAGGGATGAACACCAACGGGCGCCGGCTGGCCCAGCGTCCCTTCGCCGAGGCGCTGGCCGAAGCGGGCCTCGATCACGTCCAGGTGACGCTGGAATCGAGCCGCGCCGAAGTGCACAATGCCATGGTGGACGCCGCGGCCTTCGAGCAGACAGTCGCCGGCATCCAAAACGCCCTGGCGAGCGGCCTCCACACCCTCACCAACACGACGCTCACGGCCGCCAATCGGGATCACGCGCTGGAGATCGTGGACTTCGTCTACGGGCTGGGCCTGCGCACGTTCGCCATGAACGGGATGATCTACGCGGGGGGCGGCGCCGTCGCGCCGGAGGCGATTCCCAGCGAGGAGCTGGCGGCGCTCCTGGCGGCCGTGCGGGATCGCGCCGCCGCGCTGGGGATGCGCTTTCTGTGGTACACCGTCACCGATTACTGCCGGCTCTCGCCGCTCGAGCTGGAGCTCGACCCCAAGCGCTGCAACGCGGCGGAGTACTCCATCTGCATCGAGCCGAACGGGGATGTGCTGCCGTGCCAATCGTACTACGTCGCGGCGGGGAATATCCTCAACGATCCGTGGGACGCCATCTGGAATAGCGCCCTTTTCCGCAGCTTCCGCGACCGGGAGACGGAGCCTCTCGCCGCCGGATTGCCGGAGGCCTGTTGGGATTGCCCCGATCTGCCCGTGTGCGGCGGCGGCTGCCGCCTGGAACACGAGCGGCAGAGCGCGCCCCTCGCGCCGGAACGCGGCTGCGGACGCGGCGGGGCGCCGGCGAAAGCCCCTTCGACCGTCAGCCCGGCACGGTTCCCCGCGCCAGGAACACCCGCAGGCCCCCGTTGACCCACGCGAGTGACGTATCCAGCGGCAGCCGGGTCTGCTGCAGGAGCGGCAAGCTGCTGCAGAGGAGCGCTACCCGCCAGCCAGGACAACGTAGCCGCAAGACGTTCCCCAACTGCGCATAGAGATTGCGCAAATCCTTGTCGGCGCTCACCCGCACGCCGTAAGGCGGATTGGTCACCACCCAGCCCGGCCCCGGCGGCGGCGTGATGGCCGAGACGGCCTGACACGCGAAGGTGAGCGCCTCAGCGACGCCGGCGCGCGCGGCATTGGCTTCGGCGGCGCGAATCGCCCCCGCGTCCCGATCCGATGCCAGCAGCGGCGGGAGCGTCTCCCGTTCCGCCGCACGCGCCGCAGCCAGCTCCTCCTCCCACACGTCCGCGGCAAAGCCGGGCCACTCCATGAAAGCAAAGCGGCGTGCGGCGCCCGGAGCGCGGCGGCGCGCCAGCCACGCCGCCTCGATGGGAATCGTCCCCGAACCGCAGAAGGGGTCGAGCAGCGGCGCGGTCCCCTCCCAGCCTGAAGCCAACAGCATCGCCGCCGCCAGCGTCTCCCGCAAGGGCGCCTTCGCCGTCGCCAGGCGATAGCCCCGGCGGTGCAGCAGCGCCCCCGAAGAATCCACGCTCACCGTACACAAGTCATCGAGCAGGCGCACCAGCACCAATTGCGGCGGCGCGTCCGCCGACTCCTCATCCTGGTCCACAAACGTTGCCGGCGCGCCCAACCGCTCGCCGATAGCGCTCACGATCCGCTCCGCCACGGCATCGGAGTGATACAGCTTCGAGTGGCGACAGGTCACCCGCACCGCCACGGGCTGCCCCGGCCGCAGGTACTGTTCCCACGGCAGGCGCCCCGCCTTCTTGTGCAGTTCGGAGAACGCCGCCGCGTAGAATTCACCCAGCCGCACGAGGACGCGATTCGCCGTGCGCAGGTGCAGGTTGAGGCGATAGAGATCCCGCAGCGGGCCGAGGAATTCCAGGCCGCCGACGGTCGGATGTCCCACCCGCTTGCCTGCCAGGCCCAAAGCGCGCAGCTCCCCGGCAGTGAGGGCCTCCACGCCAGGCGCCGTGACGACAAAAATGTGATAGTCCATCACCCTCTCCGCTACTCGCGGCCCACGCCGCCCTCTGCCGGCCCGTACCACACCCCCTCCGCGCCGCGCCGCCAGCCGGGGACGGCGATCTCCAACGGGTACTGCGCCCATCCTCCCGCCATCCGCGCCCGAACGACTTCCCAGGGAGGAATGTCATCGGCATTGCGAGGGCTTTCGACGTTGAAGGCGCCCACCGCCGCCGCGCTCAGGGTCGCCTGCTCCGGCCCTAAGCCGCGCAGCAAGCCGGTAAGAAAGCCCGCGATAGCACAATCGCCGGCGCCGGTCGTGCCTATCACAGGGACACGGAACGCCGGGACGCGCAGTTCTCGCCCCACCCAGGCCGATCCCAGGGCCGGCAGTCGCGCCGGATCAGCGGTCGTGCGCAGGTACAGGCCCGCTGCCCCCAACTTGATCGCCACGACGGCGACGCCCAGGTCAAGGATGCGACCGGCGAGAGCGTGCAGGAGGGCCTCGTCAGGCCGCGTCACGCCCGCCAGGAAATGGGGGCGGTCGAAGAAAAACAGCGCCTCGTCGAGGTTAGGGATGAAGACGTCCACATGAGGCAGCACCCGCGCGCACCAGGCGTCCCAATCCACGCGGCCCGCCTCGGAGTCGGGATCGGGGCGCACCACGTCGAGCGAGGTCAACAGCCCGGCGGTCCGTGCGCGCTGCAGCAACGTCGCCGCCGCGATGCCGCCATCGCTGTAAAAGCCCCGCATAATGGAAGGGTAACCGAAGTGCAGCAGCGCCATGCCCTCAAAGGCCTCGGCGGGCACATCTGCCGCGGTAAACGTGGCGTTGGGTCCCTCCCAGTGAATGAAGAGACGCGGCACACCCGGCGGTTCAATGACCACGGTGTAAGAGGTCGCCGCGTGTGGATCTACGATCATGGCCTCGGCGAGCGCCGGCCCTTGCGCGCGCAGCAGATCGAGGATGATAGCGCCAAAGCGGTCAGCGCCGATTTTGGCGCTGAGGCGCACCGGCGTTCCCAGGCGATGCAAGGCCAGCCCTGTGTTGGCGACAGCGCCGCCGGTCGTCACCGTCGCCGGGCCGACGTTGATCAAGTGTCCCGGCTCCAACGTCCCCCCGGCTTTCATCGCGGGGATGATATCGAGGCAGATGTGTCCCGCGACAACGATGCCCCCTCCAGCCACTTCACGTTCAAAAATCATGCCAGCAGACCGGGAGAATAGAGCTGCATGTCCTCTTCCAGGCTACGGCGGGGCGGGATGCCCAGGCGCTCCAGGTCGCCGCGATAGGCGCGGACCGCCTCTTCCGGCGCAAGCGCCTCATCCGCCACAGCCCGCAACATCCGCACAAACGAGAGCGGATGTTCGGCGTTCTTAATCCGCCGTCCGAAGAGGGCAAGCCGCGCGCCATGCCGTTTGGCTTCGGCGAGCAGCTTGAAGGCATCGTAGGTCGTGCTCGAAGCGCCGCCGAGGATGCCCACGACGAGGCTCCGATCGTAGTGCACGAGCTCTTCCATCGCCGCCGGGCCGTTATACGCCACCTTGAGGAACTCGGGACGCGAGGCACGCGGAATTCCTGCCAGCATTCGGGCGATCTGATCGTTGACGTAATGCGGCGCCAGCTCCGGCGGCATGCCCAGATCCGCGACGTTGGGGTTGAAGACTTCCAGGAAGTAGCGGAAGCCCGCGCGCGTCGCCGCGACGCGAAAATCCTTAAAGGCTTCAAGGCTCCGCACGTCGGCCTCGAGGTCGTTGTTGAAGGTGATGGAATAAAGGCCCAGGTTTACGTCGGGAGTCTGTCCCGGCGCCGGCAGCAGCGTGCCCCAACGCGCCTCGTCCAACGTTGTGCTGGCGAAGGGCCGGGAGGGCGATTGCGCATACCGCGCCACGCGTCCCACCCAAATGTCGGTCGTATCGTTGGCGCGGATGGCCGGCGTGACGGGGGAATCGTCGAAGAGTCGCTTGTCGCGTGCCAGGACGTCCATCGCCGAGACCGAGGTCAGCATCACTTCGACGGCCTCCTCGCGGATCAATTCCTCCAGGTGCAGGTAGTATTCCTGCATGGAAGGGAAGGCATACCGGGCGCCAGGTTGAGGAGGGTACGTCGCTCCTGGCGC
>JAGPHL010000181.1 GCA_018055515.1 Anaerolineae bacterium | reverse complement strand
GAATTCATTCCGGGGCGGGCGGCGAAGAGCGGCCTGAAGTTCGCGGTACATGTGTTACGCAAGTGATTTTTTCGCTTTCTCGCTGATTCGCTGACTGCTGACCCGCTGATCTCTATTTTCGAAGGAGGCGACATGGCGCCGGGGATTCAGATACGCCGAGCCAGATTGGAAGACGCGGCAGCCATTGCGGCGTTCGTCAACCAGGCTCGCCGCCGGGGCGAGGCGGTGAGTCGCACCATGGTCGCGCGACGCTTCAGCGATGTAGGATTCATGCTGGCAGAACTGGATGGCGAGATCGTGGGCATGTTGGGCTGGCAGGTCGAAAACTTGATCGTGCGCATCACCGATTTCCTGATTACCCCGGCAATGGATCGCGTCATCGCCGGGCGGGCCTTGATCGAGAGCATGGAGGAAGAGGCGAAAGTGCTGCAGGCAGAGGTGGCGATGCTCTTTCTGCCCCCCCGTCCCAGCTCCGATTTGATTGATTTTTGGGGGCTGTTTGGCTACACCGAACGCTCTTTCGACAGCCTTCCCAAGCAATGGCGACAAGCCGCGGCGGAATGGAATCCCAACGCCGCCAACGTGATGATCAAAATGCTGCGCGAGGACATAGTGCGCCGTCCGATTTAAACGCCGTCACCCGCATCTCGCGGGGACCGGACGGCTCACAGATAAACACCACCACCTGGTTAACCGAGGGAAAAAACTATGACGAAAATGAAGACCTTCATCACTGATCATCCACAATGGACCTCGTGGATCGTGCTCTCCATTGGCATGGTGCTGATCCTGATCTGGTCAGCCCGCGACGTAGGCCTGCTGGCAGGGCAATGGGCGGCCCTCATCGTCGCTACCATCGCGGTCGCCGGGCTGGCCGTGTGGATCATCGGCTGGGAAGACGAAGAAGACGACGAGGGCAAAGAAAAGACTCCCTCCCCGGCGCCGGAACCCCAGAACACGCCGGAGGCCTGAAAGCAGCTCCTGCTTCCTCAGCCCGCCATCGGTCAAGGCGCCGAAGGCGGGTTTTTCTGCATCGCCCCCGGCTTCGCTTGCACGCCTTTTCAGATGGGCTATAATGCAGGCGTTCGATTCCTGGCAAGACGATGGCCGGGACGTGGAGGTTGACGCTTGAGTGAAAATGACATCGAAACGGTCCTGCCGGTCGAGGAGGCCGAGACTGAAGCAACGCCTTCGTTGAGTCGCGCGTTCGGTATTCGCTCCTGGCTGCAGGATCTGCTGGAAACTTTGCTGCTGGCGGCGATCATCTTTCTGGTCATCAACACCTTGACCGGACGCTATCAAGTGCATGGACAAAGCATGGAGCCAAGTCTTTACGGCAATCAATACCTGATTGCCAGCAAGGTGACCTACTGGCTGCATTCCCCCGAACGGGGTGACATCGTCGTCTTGCGGCCCCCGGCGGGACAGGGAAGCATTCCGTTCATCAAACGGATCATTGGGATACCGGGAGACATCGTCGAGGCTCGCGAGGGCAAAATCTGGGTGAATGGCATCGCGTTGAACGAGCCCTACGTCAGCGCGCCGGTCGCCTACACCAACCGGTGGATTGTGACCGACGGCATGTACCTGGTGCTGGGCGACAATCGCAACAACTCCAGCGATTCGCACGCCTGGGGCCTGCTGCCACGGGAAAACATCATCGGGAAAGCCGTCTTTTGCTATTGGCCGCCAGAACACTGGGGACTGATCCCGCATTATAGTTATGAAGAGCTGCGAAAAATTCAATAAATACTCGTATTGTGGGAAATATGAACACGTTACAGACGCAGACCCTGGATAAAAGCGCCGCGCCGATGGCGTCCCCCACGCACGCGCCCGAAGAACCGGCCTCCCTCAAAATGCTGGTGGGAGATCTCCTGGAAACGTTGCTGCTGGCAGCCGTCCTTTTTCTCATTATCAACACCTTCACGGGACGCTATCAAGTGCTTTCGGTCAGCATGGAGCCCACCTTGCACGAAGGGCAGTACCTGCTGATCAGCAAGGCCAGCTACTGGTTCCATGAGCCGGAGCGAGGGGACATTATAGTGGTGAGGCCCCTCAACGGCGACAAAAACAGTATCCCCCTCATCAAACGCCTCATTGGCCTGCCGGGGGACACGGTTGAAGCCCGCGATGGGCGCATCTGGATTAACGGCGTCGCCATCAATGAGACGTATGTCAGCGGCCCGCTGGCCTACGCCGACCGCTGGACGCTGGGTCCCGACGAGTACTTCCTGCTAGGCGATAATCGCAACAACTCCAGCGATTCTCACGCCTGGGGCCCCCTTCCCAGAGAAAACATCATTGGCAAGGCCGTGTTTCGCTACTGGCCGTTAGAATGGTTTGGCACGTTCCCGCAATACGCTTTTGCCGAATTGGAGGCCACCCCATGAAACGAGCGACTCTGGCCCGCCTGATTGATCACACGCTGCTCAAGCCCGAAGCGACCCCGGCAGAGATTGAACGGCTGTGCGCGGAAGCGGCGGAACACGGTTTCGCCACCGTCTGCGTCAACCCGATCTATGTGGCCCTCGCCGCCAACCTGCTCCACGGCACGCCGGTGGCCGTCTGCACGGTCGCCGGGTTTCCTCTGGGCGCCACCCCCACTCCCGTCAAGCGCTTTGAGGCCCTGCAGGTCCTGGATGACGGCGCCACCGAAGTGGACATGGTCATCCCCATCGGGCGCCTCAAGGCCGGGCAGCATGACGTCGTGCGCGACGACATCTACGCCCTGGCGCAGCTCTGCCATGAGCAAGGCGCCCTCCTGAAAGTCATCCTGGAAAATGCCCTGCTGACCGACGACGAGAAGGTCAGCGCCTGCCGGCTCGCGGTAGAAGCGGGCGCCGATTTCGTCAAGACCTCGACGGGCTTTGCCGGGAGCGGGGCCACCGTCGCCGATGTGGCGTTGATGCGGCGGACCGTGGGCCCCGAGATCGGTGTGAAAGCCGCGGAAGGCATCCGTACCTATGCCGACGCGCTGGCGATGATCGCGGCCGGCGCCAATCGCCTCGGCACGAGCGCCAGCTTGAAGATCCTGGAAGAAGCGGAGGAGTAATGCGGCATCACTGCCCCCGGTGTTCTTTTGGCCACCTCCGGCCCACCCACAGCACCTACGTGCGGCGGGTAGGTCAGCGCCTCGTCACGATTCCCAATTTCACGCTGTGGCGCTGCGATGCGTGTGGCTATGTGCGGTATGACGTGACGGACCTCGCCAGGGTAGACCTGCTGCTAGGCCCAGAAGAAGATGAATGGGATGAACCAGGGGAAGCCTCTCCCCAACCCGCTGACGGGCCGGCGTCGCGGGGGCCGCGTCGCTGGTCTGACTAGAAATTGCACCGGCCCGGAGGGGCAGCGAGGCGTCGTCCGGTCAGCCCCTCCGATGTTTTCTACGATTTTGCCACTCCGTGGCCCTGGTGAGGAATGGCTCCAGGCTCTTTTCAGCGTAGCGACCTCTATCCCAAGCGCAAGAGGTGTCCATGGCTCAACCAACGCCCGAAAAAGTTGACCGTAAAGCGCGCTCCCAGCTGACCCCCGTCCCGGCGAAAACGCGCCCGCCCGACGAACGGGTGCGAGATTTCCGCGAGATCCTCATCCTGCACACGCCCGAAGAGGCTCGCGCCGAGGCCTCGCGCTGTCTGCAGTGCGCCAACGCCCCCTGTCAGCAGGCCTGTCCCCTGCACAACGACATTCCCCAGGCCCTGGACCTGTTGGCGGAAGGGGATTTCGCCGGCGCAGCAGCCGTCTATCGGCAGACAAATCCCCTGCCCGAAGTGTGCGGTCGGGTCTGCCCCGAACGGTTCTGCCAGGACGCCTGCACCCTCAAACGGCTGGGAAAGCCCCTGGATACGCGGCGGCTCGAAGCGTTCGTGAGCACCTACGCCCGCGAGACTGCCGGCGTGCCGCTGCCGGAAATCGCGCCAGCGACCGGCAAGCGCGTGGCCGTCGTCGGCGCCGGGCCCGCCGGCCTGACCGTCGCCGAGACGCTCACCCGCCTGGGGCACACGGTCGTGGTCTTCGAACACTACCCGGCCCCCGGCGGCATGATGATCTATGGCATTCCGCGCTTCAAACTGGGAGCGGAGATCGTGCAGGCCAAAATCGCCTGGTTGCAGGCGCTGGGCATTGAGATCCGCTGCCATGTAACGGTGGGCCGCGACGTGACCCTGCCGCAGCTGCTGGCGGAATACGACGCCGTCTTCCTGGGCGCGGGCGCGCAGGAACAATATCGCGCCGATATCCCCGGCGAGACCCTCGCCGGCGTCTACGACGCCACGCAATTCCTATGCCGCGCTAATCTGCCGCCGGAGTTCCTGCCCGAAGCCTGGCAGGCGCCGCTGCACGTCGGGCCGCGAGTCCACGTCATCGGCGGGGGGAACACCGCCATTGACTGTATGCGCACGGCGATCCGCCTGCCGGGCGTCCGCGAGGTCACCTGCTACTATCGCCGCAGTATGCAGGAGATGCCCGCCGAGCCGGAGGAATACCGGCACGCGCTGGAAGAATGGGGTAATTTCGTGTGGCTCGCCTGTCCCGTCGAATTCCTGGGTGACGAGATGGGACGCTTGCGCGCGATCACGTATCAGCGCATGAAGCTCGGCGCTCCCGACGAGAGCGGACGCTGCCGGCCGGAATGCGTCCCGGGGCTGGAAATCACGCTGGAGGTGAATACCGCCGTCCTGGCGCTGGGCTATCGGCCCGCAAAGCAGCCCCTGGCGGGACTCACGGAGCTGCGGTTGGGACGCGGGGGCGTGATCGAGGTAGATGCGCCGGAGACCGGGCGGACCAGCGTGCCGCGGCTTTTCGCTGCCGGCGATGTGGTACACGGCGCGCATCTGCTCGCGCCCGCCGTCGCCGATGCGCTCAGCGTGGCGCGCGTCATGGATGCCTTCCTCCGTGCTTGACAAAACCAGGGGTTCAGATACAATGTGACCGCGTTGCCGAGATAGCTCAGTTCGGTAGAGCAGTGGACTGAAAATCCATGTGTCCCCAGTTCAATTCTGGGTCTCGGCACACCCCAGCCCGGTTCAAGCCGGGCTGTTTTTTTAATGCACCCGCAATAGCCCTCACATCGAGATCCTCGTCAATTTCCAGATCTGTGGTAAAACGTGTTGACAATAGCTATACAAT